>DASWOE010000288.1:0-8472 GCA_036398875.1 Rhizomicrobium sp. | reverse complement strand
TGCCGGCCCGCGCCCGCGCGCCGACCGCGAAGAGCGGGTTACGATGAGCCGGCTGCGCAAGACCATCGCGCTGCGCCTGAAGGAGTCGCAGAACACCGCCGCCCAGCTCACGACCTTCAACGAGGTCGATATGAGCCACGTCATGGCGCTGCGCACCGAATACAAGGACAGTTTCGAGAAGAAGCACGGCGTGCGCCTGGGCTTCATGGGCTTCTTCGTGAAGGCTTGCATCGCGGCGCTCAAGGAGCTGCCCAACGTCAATGCCGAGCTCGAGGGCGACGACGTCGTCTACAAGAACTATTACGACATCGGCGTGGCGGTCTCGACCGAGCGCGGCCTGGTCGTGCCGGTGGTCCGCGATGCCGACACGCTCTCGCTGGCCGGCATCGAGGCCAAGATCCACGATTTCGGCCTGCGCGCCCGCGACAACAAATTGAAGCTGGAAGAGCTCCAGGGCGGCACCTTCACCATCACCAATGGCGGGGTGTTCGGCTCCTTGATGTCGACGCCGATCCTCAACACGCCGCAATCGGGCATCCTGGGCATGCACAAGATCCAGCCGCGCCCGGTGGCGGAGGACGACAAGGTCGTCATCAAGCCGATGATGTATCTGGCGCTTTCCTACGATCACCGCCTGGTCGATGGCCGCGAGGCCGTGACCTTCCTGGTGCGGGTGAAGGAAAATCTGGAAGATCCGCAGCGCCTGTTGCTGGATATCTGAGGCGCGGCTTGCCGTCCCCGGCCGGGCGTCGCGAAGCGGCGCAGGGGAATCCCGGTGTTGCGACCCGGAAGATACGCAAAGCGTTCGCGCCGCGCTAAGCCAGCCGGCTGTCGCTCATCTCGAGCTTGGCGAGTTCGACATGAGCCCGCAATTCGATCTCATCGAGCACGCTCTGCAGCTTGGGATCGTTGAACTGGTCGTGGCGGCGGGTCACCGCATTGGCAAGGCGATTGAGCGTCGTGCGCGGCACGCCGCCGGCCAGCAGGCCGTCGCGCACCTGGTCCAGCATGTCGAGAAGCGCTTCGCCATGGGCGACCGCGCGACCGCGCCCGTCCATCGAATCGTCGAGGCCCTGCAGCATCAGGATGGAATCGAGCGCGCCGATCGGGCCGGGGCCGCTGACAACCGCGCCGCGAGTCTCGCCGGCGTCGGACAGCTGGAACGCACCGCCGGTGCCGGACGCGCCTTTGGCGACGCGGCGCACCGTGGCCGCCTCCACCCGTCTCGGACCGTAGATTTCCATGGGGGTCGTCCCATTGCGACACAGCACAATCGCAGAGTGTGGTTAAGGAAGGGTATCACGCCCGGTGATAAGGGTGGCCCGCCAGAATGGTCAGGGCACGATAGACCTGTTCCGCCAGCATCGCGCGCACGAGCAGATGCGGCCAGGTCTGCGGGCCGAAGGCGAGGCTGCGGCCGGATTTCTTGCCCGGCAGCGGCGCCAGGCCGTCCGGACCGCCGATCACGAAACACAGATCCTTGGTGCCGGCGTCGCGCAGCGCGCCCAGCATCTCGGCGAAATCCTCCGAGATCATGCCCTTGCCCTTGGCGTCGAGCAGCACGACATGGGCGCCGTCGGGCACGCGGCGGGCCAGGCGCTCGGCCTCTTCGGCCATGCGCTTCTTCAGCTCGCGCTCCTTGGAGACGGCGATCTCTTCGCAGGCGATGGCGGTGAAGCCCATGCGGCGGCCCATGCCCATGGCGCGGCCGACGAAGTCGTCGGCCAGCGCGCCTTCCTGGGTGCCGCGCGCGAAACCGACCGCGAGAATGGTGAGCCGCATCGCCGCTAGGCCCGCTGGCGCCGGGGCTCTTCGACCGACCACATGCGTTCGAGCTGGTAATAATCGCGCACTTCGGGACGGAAGATGTGCACGATGACGTCGCCGGCATCGACCAGCACCCAGTCGCCCTGTTGCGCGCCGTTGACCGGCCGGGTGCCGTAGCCCGCCTCCTTCAGCCGGCGGGCCAGATGTTCGGCGATCGCCGCGACGTGGCGCGACGAGGTTCCCGTGGCGATGACGATCGCGTCGGCGAGCGAGGACCGCCCGCCCAGCTCGATGGTGACGATATCCTGCGCCTTGTCGTCTTCGAGCGAGGCGCGAATGCGGTCGAGCAGCGCCCGCTCGGCTTCGTCCAGCGGCGCCGGGGCCGGCATCGGCGCGGCTTTCTTGGTGGCGGTCTTCTTGGCGACGGTCTTCTTGGGCTTCGGCTTGGCGGCCTTGCGCTTGGCGGGCGCCTTCGCGGCGCCGGTGGTCTTACGGGTCAGAGTCATTCCTCCATCGCGCGAAACGCCGCGCGGCAGGCGCAACCTAACATGGCGGCAAAGCGCCCACAAAGCCCTCGCCGAAGCGCTGCGCCGCGCGGATCGCGGTGGCGCTCTGCGCGTTGCGCTTGCCTTCGAGGATGCGGATCGCCGGCGCCGGCCTGGCGCATAGCCGCCGCTCGTGCCGCACCTGGCCGAAGCGCTGGATCGGCTTGGCGGCGCGCATCGCCATGACGGTCCCCGGCCGCTGGATCACGGCGATGGGGACGCGGCGGACGATATCGGCCCAGCGGTGCCAGCGCCGGAAGATCTGCAGGTTGTCGCTGCCCATCAGCCAGGTGAACTTCAGCTGCGGGAAACGCCGCTGCAGCGCGCGGAGCGTGTCGAAGGAGTAGTGCGTGCGGAAATCGCGCTCGATATCCATCACCACGATGCGCGGATGGCGGGCCACGATCCGCGCGCTCCTTACGCGCTCGGCCAGCAGCGCCATGCCGGCGACGGGCTTGAGCGGGTTCTGCGGCGTCACCAGCCACCAGACATAGTCGAGCCCCAGCCGCTTCAGCGCCACCTCGCTGACATGGAGATGGCCCTCATGCGCCGGATTGAACGAGCCGCCGAGCAGGCCGATCTTGAGCCCCGGCGCGACCGGCCCGGGCGGGCGCACCCACTGCGCCCGCGGCCGCTGCAGCTTGGTCTTCATGGCCGGATCTGTCCCGTGCCGCGCACGACATATTTGAAGGTGGTGAGCTGTTCGACGCCGACGGGGCCGCGCGCGTGCAGCTTGCCGGTGCCGATGCCGATCTCGGCGCCCATGCCGAACTGCGCGCCGTCGGCGAACTGCGTCGAGGCGTTCCACAGCACGATGGCCGAGTCCAGCGCGGACAGGAAACGTTCGGCCGCTTCGCGGTCTTCGGTGACGATGCTTTCGGTATGGCGCGAGCCGTAGCGCTCGATATGGGCGACGGCATCTTCGACGCCATCGACGGCCTTCGCGGCGATGATCGCATCGACATATTCCATCGACCAGTCTTCGTCGTTTGCCGCCTTGGCAGCGGGGAACGCCGCGCGCACGGCCGCGTCGGCGCGGATTTCGCAGCCGGCCTCGGCAAGGTCGGCCAGGACAGCGACGCCCAGCGTCGGCAGGACGGCGCGGTCGATCAGCAGCGTCTCCGCCGCGCCGCAGACCGAGGTCCGCCGCATCTTGGCGTTCACCGCAATGGCGCGGGCCTTGGCGGGATCGGCCGCGGCATGGATGTAGACGTGGCAGACGCCTTCCAGATGCGCCAGCACCGGCACGCGCGCTTCCGCCATCACGCGGCCGGTCAGGCCCTTGCCGCCGCGCGGGATGATGAGGTCGATTGCGCCGCCGAGGCCTTCGAGCATCATCCCGACCGCTTCGCGATCCGTCACCGGCACGCGGCCGATCGCGGCTTGCGGCAGCCCGGCCGCGCGCAGGCCTTCGAGCATCGCCGCGTGGATCGCAGTCGAGGAATGGATCGAATCCGACCCGCCGCGCAGGATGCAGACATTGCCGGATTTCAGGCACAGCGCGCCGGCATCCGCCGTCACATTGGGCCGGCTCTCATAGATCATGCCGATGACGCCGATGGGCGTGGCGACGCGCGCGATGTCGAGACCGCTGGGCACCGTCCAGCGCGCCAGCTCGCGACCGACGGGATCGCCGAGCGCGGCGACGTCGTCGATGCCCTTCGCCATCGCTTCGATGCGCTTGCCGTCGAGCGTCAGCCGGTCGAGCAGCGCCGGCGTCAGGCCGACGGCGCGACCGGCCGCCACGTCCTTGGCGTTCGCGGCGAGGATGTCGGGCGCTTCAAGCGGCCGGTTTTTCGCGTCCGTCGATGCCTCGCGCATCGCGCGCGCGGCGGCGCGGACCGAAGCGCCCAGCGCCAGCATCTCGTCCCGCAAGGCCGAAGGGGTGGACGCGTTCACGACACCGCCGCCGTCAGCGCGAGATCGTCGCGATGGATCATCTCGTCGCGGCCGCGATAGCCCAGGATCGCCTCGATCTCGGCGCTGCGCTTGCCCGCGATGCGCTCGGCGTCCTCCACGCCATAGGCGACGAGGCCGCGTGCGATCTCGCGGCCTTGGCCATCCTTCACCAGCACGGCGTCGCCGCGCGAGAAACGGCCGTCGATCTGGCGGATGCCGGCCGGCAGAAGGCTCTTGCCGTCGGCCAGCGCCCGCGCCGCGCCGGCGTCGATGATCAGCGCGCCTTGCGGCTTCAGGACGCCCGCGATCCAGCGCTTGCGCGCCTGCGCCGGCGTGCCGCTCGCGGCGAAGCGGGTGTGGCGCTCGCCGTTGCGGATCGCCGCAACGGGATGATTGGCCTGGCCCTTGGCGATGATGACCTCGCAACCCGCAGCCGTCGCGATCTTCGCGGCGGCGATCTTCGACGCCATGCCGCCGCGCCCGACGCCCGACACCGACTCGCCGGCCATGGATTCGATCAGCGGCGTGATCTGCGGCACTTCGGGAATGTGCTGCGCGTTGTGCACGCGGCTGGGATCGGCGCTGTAGAGGCCATCGACATCGGAGAGCAGCACCAGCCGATCGGCCTCCATCATGCTGGCGACGCGCGCCGCGAGACGGTCGTTGTCGCCATAGCGGATCTCGGCGGTGGCCACCGTGTCGTTCTCGTTGATCACCGGCACGCTGCCGAGTTCGAGCAGGGTCTTCAAGGTGGCGCGGGCGTTCAGATAGCGGTTGCGCTGTTCGGTGTCCTGCAGCGTCAGCAGGATCTGCGCCGCGACGATGCCTTCGCCGGCCAGGATGTCGGCATAGGCCTCGGCCAGGCGCACCTGGCCCGCCGCGGCGGCGGCCTGGCTTTCCTCCAGGCGCAGCGGCCCGTCCTTCAGCTTGAGCGCGCGGCGGCCGAGCGCGATGGCGCCCGAGGACACCAGCAGCACGTTGCGGCCCGCCCGTTTCAGCTCGGCGACGTCGGCGCACAGCGATTTCAGCCAGTAGCGGCGCAGCTCTCCGCTTTGGCGATCGACCAGCAGGGCGGAGCCGACCTTGACGACGATGAGTTTGGCGGGCGCGAAGGGATCGCTCACGGCGTCCACGCCCCGGCTTTGGCGATGAGCTTCTTCGGGGCGCGGCGCTTGACGATTTCCTTGGCCAGCGCCCGCAGGACATCATCGACGCCCGCGCCGGTCACGCCGGAAATGACGAAGATCTTATGCCCGCAGGCCTTCTCCAGCGCCGCGCGTTTTTTCGCCAGCGCCGCTTTCGGGATCGCATCGACCTTGTTCAGCGCCACGATCTCGGGCTTGTCGCCGAGGCCGTTGCCATAGGCCTCCAGTTCGGCGCGGATGGTCTTGTAGGTCCTGGCGATGGCGGCTCCGGTGCCGTCGATCAGGTGCAGGATGACGTTGCAGCGCTCGGCATGGCCGAGGAAGCGGTCGCCCAGCCCGACGCCCTCATGCGCGCCTTCGATCAGCCCCGGCAGGTCGGCGAGCACGAAATCGGTCTCGTCGATCTTCACCACGCCGAGCTGCGGCTCCAGCGTCGTGAAGGGATAGTCGGCGATCTTGGGCCGCGCCGCCGACACGCGCGAGAGAAAAGTCGATTTGCCGGCGTTCGGCATGCCGATCAGACCGGCATCGGCGATCAGCTTGAGCTTGAGGATGACGATCTTTTCCTCGCCCGGCTGGCCGGGATTGGCATGGCGCGGCGCCTGGTTGGTCGAGCTCTTGAAATGCGCGTTGCCGAAGCCGCCATTGCCGCCGCGCAGCAGCTTCACCTGCTGTCCGACCTGCGCCAGATCGGCGATCAGCGTTTCGCCGTCCTCTTCGTAGACTTGCGTGCCGGGCGGCACCTTCATCAGCGCGTCGGCGCCGTGACCGCCGGTCATCTCCTTGCCCATGCCGGGTTCGCCGTTCTTGGCGCGCACATGCTGCTGGAAGCGGAAATCGATCAGCGTGTTGACGTTATCGACCGCCTCGATGAAGACGTCGCCGCCCTTGCCGCCATTGCCGCCCCAGGGACCGCCATATTCGATGAACTTCTCACGCCGGAACGCGACGCAGCCATTCCCGCCATTGCCGGACTGGATATAGACCTTGGCGACGTCTTGGAACTTCATGCCGCCTTCTTTCGCGCAAATTGCTCTTTCGTCAACTGGACCTGGTTGGCATGGACCTCGCACCCCCGAGCCAGGCTCCTGGCGCGGGTGACGCCCGTGATGACGAAGCCCAGCTTGTGCAGCACCTGGCCGGAGGCGGGGTTGTCGTCGAACCAGGCCGCGATCAGCCGCTCCGCCCCGATTTCCCCGAAGGCGAAGCGCATCACCGGCCACGCCGCTTCCGTCGCATAGCCCTGGCCCCAATAGGGACGGCCGTACCAATAGCCGAGCTCCCACGCGCCGGCCTCGCCGCGCTCGATCGCGCACAGGCCGATGAAGGCGCCGTCCATCGCGCGGGTGACGGCGAAATTGTAGTCGGTGCCGTCGCGGCGGCGCTGATCCGATTGCGCGAGGAATTCGCGGAACAGCGTGTCGGTGAAGGGATGCGGCACGGGGCGCAGATTTTTCGCCACCTCATAGTCGTTCAGAAGTGCCACGAAGGCCGGCATGTCGGTCATCGTGGGCGCCCGCAGGACCAGGCGCTGCGTCGTCGGATGAAAGCTCATGCCGCCCTCCGCGCCGCAAAGGCCTCGCGGCTCAGCGTCACCAGATTGCAGCCGATGTCCATCTCGCGGGCGAGACAGAAGCGCTTGTCGAAGCCCTTGGGCACGCAGCCGAGCTTGGCCAGCACATGACCCGAGCGCGGGTTGTCGTGGAACCAGCCGGCCCAGACCGACGCCGCCTTCATGTCGTCGAAGGCGAAGGCGACGAGGCATCGCGCCGCTTCCGTCGCAAAGCCCTGGCGCCAGTGAGGCTTGCCCAGCCAATAGCCGAACTCGAATTCGCCGTCCTTCAGATGCAGGCCGATGCAGCCCAGGAACGCGCCGTCGGATTTTCGCGCAATGGCGAAGGTGAAATCCGTACCGGCGGCCCGCTTCTCCTCGCACATCGTCATGAAATCCTCGCCGTCTTGCGCGGCGTAGGGGTGCGGCATCCGCGAGAGATTCTTGGCGACGTCGTAATCGTTCGCCAGCGGCACGAGTGCGGGAATGTCGCGCCGCGACGGTCGGCGTAACAGCAATCGCTCCGATTCCAGGAAACCCGACATGACACATCCCTCCTTCGGAGGGACGAAACGGGGAGTGGGGCGGACCATCTCCCTCCTGATAACGGGCCGCCGATTTCTCGGGCGGCCTATCGTTTCAGCCGCCTATTCCGCCGCGATCTTCGCCGCCGGATTCGTCGCGTTAATCACCGATACATAGGTGCGGCGCTTGAAGCCCTGGCGGAACGCGACTTGACCGTCGGTGAGCGCGAAGAGCGAATGGTCCTTGCCCATGCCGACGCCTTCGCCGGCCCAGAACTTGGTGCCGCGCTGGCGCACGATGATGTTGCCGCCGGAGACCCGCTCGCCGCCGAACAGCTTCACGCCGAGCATCTTGGGGTTCGAGTCGCGACCGTTGCGCGAGGAACCGCCGGCTTTCTTATGTGCCATACGACCAGTCCTTCGAAACTTATGCCGCGTTGATCGCCGTGATCTTCACCTTGGTGAAGAGCTGGCGATGACCGCGCTTGCGATGCGTGTTCTTGCGGCGCTTCTTCTTGAAGGCGATGACCTTCTCGCCCTTGCCCTGTTCGAGGATCTCGGCCGCCACGGAGGCGCCTGCGACCAGCGGGGCGCCGTGCTGCAGCGTGTCGCCGCCGACCATCAGGACTTCGCCGAAGGTGATCGTGCCGCCGGCGTCGCCGATCAGCTTCTCGACCTTCAGGACGTCGTCCTTGGCCACTTTGTACTGCTTGCCGCCGGTGCGGATAACCGCGAACATGACCTAAGTCCTTGAAAAATCGTGCATTCCCGAGGAACCATCGTTCTTCGGGAGCCGCGCAATATACTGAGGGGCGCTTGCGGGTCAAGCGGCGCGCGGAAATATCCCGTCCGCGGCGCAGAAGGCGAAACCGAAGCGGCGCCGGGCACGTTTGCACTGCAGCGAGGGGCTATACCACATGCGCAAATATTTGCTGGCTGCTGCCGCGTTGGCGGCGCTGTTCCCACCGAATCCAGCCGCGGCCGCGCCGGCGGAAGATACCCGTTCGGGCGCATTGTCGCTCCAGTTCGAGAACGACATC
>DASWOE010000287.1:0-7296 GCA_036398875.1 Rhizomicrobium sp. | reverse complement strand
CCGCGGCGCCGTCGCCGCGGCGCAGCACGACGGGCGCGGCGCCGCGGCCTGGTATGCGCGCGCGGTCCGCTTCGCGCCGTCGCTTCCCTTCGCCTATGCCGATTGGGGCGCGCTGCTGCTGGCCCAAGGCGATCGCGACGGCGCCATCGCCAAATTCGCGCTGGCGCATGCGAAAGGCCCGCACTTCGCCGACCCGCTGGAGCTGTGGGGCGAAGCGCTGATCGCCAAGAACCGTTCCGACCTCGCACTCGCCAAATTCGAAGACGCGGCGCGCCACGCGCCCAATTGGGGCCGGCTGCATCTCAATTGGGGCGAGGCCCTGCTGTGGTCCGGCAACCGCGACGGCGCAAGCAAACAGTTCGACATCGCCGCCGGGCTGTTCCTGACGCCGCCGGACCGCGCGACGCTCGCGCATATGCGACGCAATATCTGACGAACGGCGCGCGCCGCACAATCGCGCGCCGCAATGACGCCCAAAGCGGCAGCCGGTTTTCCTCCTTGTGCGAAATGTTCAGTTGCGCGCGGCACGGCCACGGGCTTTGCTCGCCTGTCGCTGCGCTCCGGCGGCAATGGGGAAAACACGCATGGCCGATCCGACCGCCGCATCGACCGTCGCCAAATCGCTCAGCACCCGCGCCATCGCCGCCGCCACGGTCGGCAATGCCCTCGAATTCTACGATTTCATCACCTATGCCTTCTTCGCCATCCAGATCGGCCACGCCTTTTTCCCCAGGACCAGCGCCTATGGCAGCCTGATGCTGTCGCTGGCGACTTTCGGCGCGGGCTTTCTCACGCGGCCGATCGGCGGCCTGGTGCTGGGCAGCTATGCCGATCGCGTCGGGCGGCGCGCCGCGATGATGCTGAGCTTCACCATGATGGGCTGCGCCATCGTGACGATGGCGGTCATCCCGCCCTATTCGGTCATCGGCATCGCGGCGCCGATCATCGCGGTGATCGCGCGCATGGTGCAGGGCTTCTCGCTGGGCGGCGAGGTCGGGCCGACCACCGCCTATCTGCTCGAAGCCGCGCCGCTGAAATCGCGCGGCCTCGCCGTCTCCTGGCAGGCCGCGAGCCAGGGCCTCGCCGCGACCACCGGCGCCGGAATCGGCGTGGCGCTGTCGGCGCTGCTGCCGGCGGCGGCGCTCGACGCCTATGGCTGGCGCGTCGCCTTCCTGCTGGGCGCGGTGACGATCCCGTTCGGGCTGTGGGTGCGCAAGGGCATGCCGGAGACGCTGCACGACGCCGAGCCGCATGCGGTGTCGCATTCGCAGGAGGGCGGGTTGGCCGCGATCCGGCAGAATGGCCGCATCATCGTGCTGGCGCTGATCACGCTCGCCGGCGGCACCATCTCGACCTATGTGTTCGACTACATGACGACCTATGCGCAGGACACGCTGCATCTGAGCGCGACCGTCGGCTTCGCGGCCGGCGCGCTCGGCAATCTCGCCGGCGTGGCGGCAGTGCTGTGGGGCGGGTCGCTGTCCGACCGGATCGGGCGCAGGCCGGTCATGGTATGGCCGACGCTGATCTATCTTGTGGCGATCTATCCGATGTTTCTCTGGATCGTCAGCTCCGGAAGTTCACTGGTGTTCCTCGGCGCCAACATCTTGTTCGGGTTCATTTCGTCGGTCAGCTCCGGCGCGTTCTACGCCGCGCTGGCCGAATCGCTGCCCAAGCGCATCCGTGGCCGCGCCTTCGCCACGATCTACGCGACCTCGATCTCGACCTTCGGCGGCACGACGCAATTCGTCATCACCTGGCTGCTGCACCTGACGGGCAATCCGATGGCGCCGGCCTGGTATCTTCTGATCGCGACCGCCGCATCGACGGTCGCGATGTATCTGATCCTGGAGAGCGCGCCGGCGCAGGTCGCGCCCGAAGCGCTCGTCCTCGAAGCGGAGGCGGCCCTTGTTCCTTGAGGTCAACGGCGCGCGGATCTTCTTCGACACGGTCGGCGCCGGCCTGGCCATCGACGGCGAGCGGATGGTGCGCAAGCCGACGCTGATCGTCATGCATGGCGGGCCGGGCTTCGACCATTCCACCATGCGTCCCTATTTCGACCGCTTCGCCGACACCCATCAGGTGGTCTATCTCGACCATCGCGGCAATGGCCGCTCCGGCGGCGGGCCCGAGACCTGGAATCTGGCGCAATGGGGCGACGACGTGAAGGGCCTGTGCGACGCGCTCGGCATCGAGAAGCCCGTCGTGTTCGGCCAGTCCTTCGGCGGCATGGTGGCCATCGCCTACGCCGCGCGCCACCCCGAACATCCGTCCAAGGTGGTGTTCTCCTCGACCGCGGCGCGCATCCGTCTCGACGAGACCTTCGACATCCTGGAGGCGCGCGGCGGCAAGGAGGCGCGCGCCGTCGCCGAGGCGTTCTGGCTCCGGCCGGACGACGCCGCGTTCGCCGAGTATCTGCGCGTCTGCATGCCGCTCTACAATCCGCCCGGCACGGCCGCCGGCGGCCAGGCCGCGTTGCGCCGCCGCGCCATCATGAAGCCGCAGGTCACGCGGTACTTCTCCCTGGGCGAGATGCTGACCATGGACATGCGCCCCGGTCTCGCAAAGGTGACGTGTCCCGCCCTCGTGCTGGCAGGAGGCTATGATCCCATCACGCCGGTGAGCTGCGCCCGCGAGATCTACGACGCCCTGCCGCACGGCGCGCGCCGCATCGAGGTCTTCGAGAACGCCGGCCACGGCATCTACCGCGACCTGCCGGACGAGGGCGAGCGGCTGCTGCGCGGCTTTTTCGCCGGCTGATCCCGTCCTTCGAAACCGCCGGCCGCCTCTGCTATAGAGGGCGCCAAGAGACGCGACACGGGATGCGACGCAGATGAAGACCACGACAGTCCTGCTGGCCGCGGCGGCGACGGCGCTGACGCTCCAGCGCGGCCTTGCCGGCGATTGCGACGCGCTGACCGCGGCCTGGGTCAAGCACCTTCACGCGCCCCATCGCACGACGATGGTGGTGTCGCAGCCGAGCGGCGTCACCACGCTGCAATTCGTCCTGGTCGACGGCAAGCTCTACATCAATCCCAATGGCGGGCCGGTCTGGACCGTCATCGCCCTGCCGCCGGATGCGGCGGAGGCGCAGTACCGCAAATCGATCGCCGACGAGGAGGAGGTCTGCCATGCCGGCGGCAGCGAAACGATCGGCGGCGAGGCCTTCGACATCGTCGCCACCCATCGCAAGGGCGCGAAGGGCGATTTCGACTCGCGGATCTGGATTTCGCGCAGCACGGGCATGCTGTTCAGGGTCGAGGACGACCTGCCCGGCGGACGCCGCGAGACCTCGACCTATGCGTTCGGCGAGGTGGTCGCGCCCGCCAACAGCGTGCCGCCGTCCAAATAGGGCCGGCCGGCCGACGCGCCGAAGTTTCCGGCCGCGCCCTCTGCTATAGACACACCGCCATATCAGGAGCCCCCGATGCCCCTCACCAATTCGCAGATGCGCGACGTCGCCAGCGTGCTGCATCCCTACACCAACCTGGTCAAATTCCGCGAAATCGGCCCGCTGATCCTGGATCGCGGCCAGGGCGTGCGCGTCTATGACGAGGCCGGCAAGGACTACATCGAGGCGATGGCCGGGCTGTGGTGCACCGCGCTGGGCTGGGGCGACAACGAACTGGCCGAGACCGCGGCGGAGCAGATGCGCAAGATGGCGTTCGGCCATCTCTTCGGCGGGCGCAGCCACGAGCCGGCGATCGCGCTGGCCGAGAAGCTGAAAGAGGTCGCGCCCTTCGCCGTCGGCAAGGTGTTCTTCGCCAATTCCGGCTCCGAGGCCAACGACACCCAGGTCAAGCTCTATTGGTATGCCGCCAATGCCCGCGGGCAGGCGAAAAAGAAGAAGATCATCTCGCGCATGCGCGCCTATCACGGCGTGACGCTGGCCAGTGCCTCGCTCACCGGCCTCGCCAACAACCACAAGAGCTTCGACCTGCCCTTCGATTTCGCGCGCTTCGCCGAATGCCCGCACTATTATCACGCCGCCGAGGCCGGCGAGACCGAGCTGCAATTCTCCCAGCGCATGGCGCAGAACCTCGACACCCTGATCGAGACCGAAGGCCCCGACACCATCGCGGCGATGATCGCCGAGCCGGTGATGGGCGCCGGCGGCGTGATCCTGCCGCCCGACGGCTATTTCGACGCCATCACCAAGGTGCTGGGCCGCCACGCCATTCCGCTGATCGACGACGAGGTCATCACCGGCTTCGGCCGCACCGGCAACTGGTTCGGCGCCGGCACCTATGGCTTCGAGCCGCAAAGCATGTCGATCGCCAAGGCGCTGTCGAGCGCCTATCTGCCGATCAGCGCGGTGCTGCTGTCGCCGGAACTGACCGACATCGTCGAGCAGGAATCGGGGAAGATCGGCACCTTCGGCCACGGCTTCACCTATAGCGGCCATCCGGTCTCGGCCGCCGTCGCGGTCAAGACCATCGAGATCTATCAGCGCCGCGACCTGGTCGGCCATGTCCGCCATGTGGCGCCGGCGTTCCAGAAGCGCCTGCGCGCCCTGGCCGGCCATCCGCTGATCGGCGAGGCGGTCGGCGTCGGGTTGATCGGCGCCGTCGAGTTCGTCGCCGACAAGGCCGCGAAGAGGAACTTCGAGGGCGCCAAGCAGGTCGGCGCGACCTTCGCGGGCCTGGCGCAGCAGGAAGGCCTGATCGTGCGCCCGCTTCTGGGCGACCGCATCGCGCTGTGCCCGCCTCTGGTGATCGGCGAAGACGAGATCGCCGAGCTGTTCGACCGCTTCGACCGCGCTTTGGCCAGGCTGCTCGACTGGGCGACGACGGAAAAGCTGATTGCGGCCTGAAACCCGCGCCGGTAGGATGAAGTAGCAATTCTTCCTACCGCCCGGAGCACCGCCATGGCCGGCAAAGTCAGGAAAATCTCCATCGCCCTGCCGCAGGAGATGCTCGACGACATCCGCTATGCCGTCGATAGCGGGCAATACGCCTCGACCAGCGAGGTGGTGCGCGAAGCGGTGCGCGAATGGAAAGGGCCGAAAAAACGGCCCTTCCCGCCGAACTATCCCTATGCCGAAACGATCGATGACCTTCGCCGCATGGTTCAGGAAGGGCTCGATTCGCTCGACCGCGGCGAAGGCATTCCCGCCGACCAGGTGTTCGACCGCCTGGAGGCGAAATACCGGGCGGTCGCCGCCAAACGGCGCCGGACCAAAAGGGCGCGCTGATGCGCGTCATCGTCTCGCCGCAAGCGTCTGCCGACATCGACGACATCCTCGCCTTCATCGCCGCGGACAATCCGGATGCCGCGGTCAAATATGTCGCTGGATTGCGAAAGAAGGCGAAAAGCCTCGGGCAGTTTCCGCGGATACATCCCCTTCGGGAAGACCTTCCGCGCGAGATGCGGTCGGCGGCCTATGGGAGCCACGTCTTGATTTTCAGGAT
Source organism: Rhizomicrobium sp. (assembly GCA_036398875.1). Taxonomy (GTDB): domain Bacteria; phylum Pseudomonadota; class Alphaproteobacteria; order Micropepsales; family Micropepsaceae; genus Rhizomicrobium. Next base: position 1,885 of record DASWOE010000287.1, on the reverse strand, counting down.
TCGCAATTCCGTCGTCGATGTCGTGCGCATCGTCCACGGCGCACGCGATCTGCCGCGCCTTTTCGAACGCTGAGCGTTCAGGCGACCTGTTGCGCGTGCCAGCTGCCGCAGGCCGGCGCCGGGCGCCGGCGTTCATCGCGGGCGTTTTCCGGCCGGCGGTAGACGAGCTCCTTGCCCCGCCACACTTCCAGCGTGCGGCAGGACGGCGGCTTCATCGCATGCGCCAGGATCTTGGCGCGCATCTCGTCGTCGAATTGCACCGAAAAGGCGCAGGCGAGCGCGCCGTCGTCGTCCATGTAGCAGATTTCATAAGCACGCATGTGAGTTCCTCCAACGGACCCCGCTGCCGGCCGTTCTCTATCCTTTGCGCATGTAAGTCGAGTGACAAACGCGCGGCGAAACCTCACGAAGTTTCGACGATTGTCGCGGCTTGAGAAAGTTGCCGCCGGCAGGCACGGAACCGACCGCGCGTCCGCGCCTTTACATGCAACGGGTCGTAGCGTGTCGCGCGGCCGTCAACGCCTGCAACGAGGCCTCTCATGTCCGGACCGTTCGAACTTTCTGCGCTGCCGTGGGACGAAGCCGCGCTCGAGCCCGTGATTTCCGCCCGCACGATCGGTTTGCACTACCGCAAGCATCACAAGACCTATGTCGAGACGCTCAACACGCTGGTGCAGGGCACGGCCTATGCCGACATGAAGCTGGAGCGCGTGGTGCAGGCCACCGTCGATGCCGCGGAAGGCTCGAAGGAAAAGAAGATCTTCAACAATGCCGGCCAGGTGTGGAACCACGATTTCTACTGGCGCTCGCTGTCGCCCAAGCCGACCGCGCCGTCGATCAAGCTGGCGCAGGCGATCGAGCGCGACTTCCAGTCGATGGACGGGCTGATCGCAAAGCTGGCCGAGAGCGGTGCGGCGCAGTTCGGTTCCGGCTGGGTGTGGCTGGTATCGGCCGGCGGCAAGCTGTCCGTCGAGAAGACCGCCGACGCGGTCGATCCGATGGCGAAGGGCATCAACTGCCTCATCGGCATCGACGTGTGGGAGCACGCCTATTATCTCGATTATCAGAACGAGCGCCCGAAATACCTCAAAGCCGCGCTGGAAAAGCTGATCGACTGGAATTTCGCGGCCGAGAACCTGGAGAAGGAACCGCACGCGATCCGCGCCGCCGCCGAATAGCGCCGCGCCGACGGCGTCCGACATGTTTGCCTAACGGCCGTTCACCCTGTTCCTTCACGTTTCGGGAATGCGCCGCACGGTAGCGTGTCGCGTCGGCGGGGGGTGCGATGGCGGCGGCATTCGGCAGGCGCGCGGACACGCGGCGCGCAAATACGGCACAGCCGACATCGGCGCCGCGCGCAAGGCCGGCCATTGCCGTGACGACGGCGCAGACCGACGCGCCGGTGCTGCGCCTGCCCGTCGTCACCGTCATTGTCCTCGTGCTGCTCGCCATCGTGTTCGCCTTCGAGGTGCGGTTCGCGCCCGTCCTGCAGGGCGGCCTTTCGCCGCCGGTCGGCGCGCTGATCGCCTATGGCGCGGCGGACGGCGCGCTGGTGTTCGGCCATGGCGAATGGTGGCGCGTCTTCACCGCGCCGATGCTGCACGCAAATCTTTCGCACCTGCTGTCCAACGCGGCCGTGTTCGCGATCGTCGGTTTCATGCTGGAGCCGCTGGTCGGCTCGCGCTGGTTCGCGGCCCTCTATGCCGTGGGCGGGCTGGGCGGCGCGCTGTGCGCCCTCCTGCTCGATCCGCCGGATATTCCCGCCGTGGGCGCGTCGGGCGCGATCATGGGCGTGCTGGGCGCGGCCTTCCTGTGCGGCGCCAGCGCCAAGGCGGGACCGAAGGGGCGCCGCATGCAGAGCTGGTCGCTGCGCATGATGCTGCCG
>DASWOE010000286.1:0-5521 GCA_036398875.1 Rhizomicrobium sp. | reverse complement strand
GCGCCGGCGGCGTGCTGACGGTCGGGTTCCGCGGCGCCGCCAGTTCCGGCACGGGACCGTGCACCGGCCGCGCGGCGCCGGGCGGCTGCGCCGGCTCCGCCGACATCCAATTCGCGCGCGGCGTGCCGATCCTGGCCATCGAAGCCGGCGACACCGCGCAGCTCCTGCCCGGAGCGACGCTCAGCATCTCGGCGACGGCGGATGCCTCCGGCGCCCTGGTCGCGACCGCCGTCACCATCGAACGCGACGCGCCGCCGCCGAAAGCGCCCTGAGCGTCAGTCGACCCACAATCCCCGCTTCCTGTGCCAGCTCTCGATCGACTCTTTCGGATAGTCCCGGAATTTCCTGTCGCCGGGTCCGATGTCGGGGACGACCCAGCTCGCCTTGTAGCGCAGCATCAGGTGCACCTTGCTCGGCGGCTTGGGCAGCGCGGTGTCGATCGCCGAGGCGAAGGGGTGCACCAGCTCGGGCCATTGGGCGTCGTACATCCACAGCGCCGTGGCGCATCCGGAGCAGAAATTCCGTTCGCCCGTGCTGGTATGACAGCGGCCGCCCTCTTCTTCGATCCGCGCGTGATAGACGCGGATGGCACGCTTGCCGGCGATCTTCAGCGTGGTCGCGTCGCCCATGACGTTGATCGCGAAGCCGCCGCCGCCCGCCGTCTTGCGGCAGATCGAGCAATAGCAGAGCTGATAGGGATAGGGCGTGTGGCTGGCGAGCGAGAATGTCACCGTCCCGCAGCGGCAGGACCCTTCGAGCAGCTTCGCCATGGTTACGCCGCCAGCCCCTCCGCCTTCAGGGCGCGGTGCACCGCGGGCCGCGCCGTGACGCGCTTGCGGTAGCCGGTGATCGTGTCCGGCACGTCGATGTGCTGAAAGATCGTCCAGCTCGTCATCACGTAGAAATAGGCGTCGGCGATGGTGAAGGTCTCGCCGGTGAGATAGCTCTTGTCGCCCAATTGCCCGGCCACGAAGGCGAACTTCTTGTGCAGCGAGGCCCGCGCCTCCGCCTTCACCTCGGCCGACGACTCGGCCGCGAACAGCGGCGTGAAGGTCTTGTGCAGCTCCGAATTGACGTAGGTCAGCCATTCGATCACGCGGTAGCGCGCGGCGTCGCCGACCGGCGGCAGCAGGGGCGAGGCGGGCGCGCGGTCGGCCAGGTACTGCACGATCGCCGGTCCCTCGCTCAACAGCGTGCCGTCGTCGAGCACCAGCGCCGGCACATAGCCCTTGGCGCTGATCGTGCGGAAATCCACGCCATGCGCCGTCTTGTGCGTCTTGAGATCGACCGCCTCGTAGTCGAGCGCGATGCCCGCCTCCTCGGCCACGATATGCGGCGACAGCGAACAGGCGCCGCGCGCGTAATAGAGCTTCATGATGCCTCCCGAATTGCGCCGACTGTGCGGCGCGGCGGATCGGCGTTCAACCGCGGACGGGAAAGGATTGAACCGCCGGCGGGCCGTCGCCATCTCCGTGCTGCCGGGTCGATCCCGCGAGCGGTTCTGGGCGAGAATCGCGGAGTCGAAAACAGTACGATGTGGTCGGTCCGGCCATACCCACCAGATGTAGTGGGTGCTATTCCTTCTCCCGGCCGCCCTGGCGCCAGCGGTTGACGATGGCGTCCAGCGAGGCCCGCTCCAGCTTCTCGCCCTTCCAGGATTTCGAGAAGCCGGCATTCATGTTCTTGGGCACATTGCCGCGTCCCAGCACGTCGAACTTGATGCGCATCGGCATCGACACGCCCTGGCCGAGCACGATGGCCTCGCGGTCGCCGAGCAGCGGCAGGAAGTCGAGCAGGTCGATCATCCCTTCATAGGTGTTGGCGCGGATCACCTGCTGGTCGCGCTCGCTGGACAGGCGCATCGCGACCGCGGTGCCGCATTGCGACAGGATGTTGGGATCGAGGTCGGACGGCCGCTGCGTGACGAGCGCAAGGCTCAGCGAATATTTGCGCCCCTCCTTGGCGATGCGGCCCAATTCGCGCCGCGTCGGCACGAAGGTCAGGTCGCGATCCGAGGCCGGGGCATAGCGGTGCGCCTCCTCGCAGACCAGCAGCATCGGCACCGCGCCGTTGCTCCATACCGCCAGGTCGAAGGCCAGCCGCGAGATCACCGAGATGATGACGTCGAGGATCTCCGGCGGCGCCGTCGAGAGGTCCACCACGGTGATCGGGCGGCCCTCGTTCGGGATGCGGAACAGGCGCGACAGCACGTCGGTCATCGTGTCCTGGATGGTCAGGCTGCCGAACATGAAATTGTAGCGCTGGTCGGCGACCAGGCTCTCGATCTGGGTCTTCAGCCGGCGATACGGCATCGTCATATGGGTGCGTTCGAGCTTGCCCAGCCGGTCGTCGATATAGGCGGTCACGTCGGACAGCCGGAACGGCGTGGGCGTATCCACGCTCATCACCGTCGCCGCGTCGCTCGGCTTGCGCGCCCGTCCGGCGGCGGCTTCCGAATAGCGCCGCTTGGCGTAGACGACGGCCTCGCTCAGGATCTCGTTCTCGGCGTCGTGATGCTGGTCCCGGCTCGTCAGCGCCGCGGACAATTCGGTGAAGTTGAGCAGCCAGAAGGGCAGGTTGAAATTGTTCAGCGTGATCTTCTCGACCAGGCCCTCGAAGGCGGTCGAATATTCGTTGTGCACGTCCAGGATCACGACATGCGCGCCGGTATGCTCGTAGAGCAGCCGCTGCAGGATCGCGGTCAGGGCGCAGGACTTGCCCGAGCCGGTCGAGCCGACGACGATGAAATGCTTGGCGAGCAGGTCGTCGGTCAGAAGCCGCGCCGGCACGCTCGGATCCTGGAACAGGGTGCCGACCTTCACGCTCGCGACCGCGGGCGGCGCATAGACGCGCGTCAGGTCGTGGCGGTCCGCGATCAGCACGCGATCGCCGATCGAAGGAAGCTGGGTCACGCCGCGCTTGAAGGTCAGGCGCCTGGTGTGGTCATCGACCGCCACCTCGCCGGCGAGGTTGATCTCGATGAGGCCCACGTCCTCGCGGCCGTCGGCATCGGGCATCGGCGCCGTCATCGCCGAGACCAGGCCCATGACCGACGAGGCCGGCGTCACGATCTTGACCAGCGCGCCGATCTGCACCCGCGGATCCTTGGCCGTGGCGGGCCCCTTGACGCCGTGTTCGAGCACCGCGATGCAATGCGATCCCGCGACCGAGACGACATGGGCGATCTGCATCGGCGGCGTGGCGGGGACGCCGCGGCGTTCCTTGACCGGCGCCGCCGATGCCGGCGGCGTGCGGAAGACCTGGTTCATGACGCGACGCTCCGTGACTCGTCCGGCGGCAGCGTCAGCAGCACCGTCGTGCCCTTGCCGGGCTCGCTCTGGATGTGCAGCTCGCCGCCATGTTTGCGGGCGAGGCCGTGCGCGATCGGCAGGCCCAGCCCCGTGCCCTCCTCGGTGCGCGACAGATGGCCCTGCACCTGGCCGAAGGGCTTGAGGGCGATGGCGACCTGCTCCGCCGACATGCCGACGCCGGTATCGGCCACCGCGATCGTCACGCCGCCGTCCGGATTGCCGCGGGCGACGACCACGATCCGTCCGCGCGCGGGCGTGAACTTGTTGGCGTTGGACAGGAGGTTGACGACGATCTGCTTTACGCGCCGGGCGTCGATGCTGAGCATCGGCAGGCCGCGGGGCAGGCGCAGGTCGATCGACTGGCCGCGGTCGGCGATGGGATCGCGCAGGATCTCGGCCGCGGCCTCGACGATCTCGGAAAGGTCGGCGGGCTGGCGGTTCAGTACGAAGCTGCCGCTTTCGATCTTGGATATGTCGAGGATGTCGTTGACCACTTCGAGCAGCCGCCGGCCCGACTTGGCGATATGCTCGGCATATTCGGCGCTCCTGGGCTCGCTCTTCTTCTGCGCGACGATCACGTCGGAAAAGCCGATGATGGAGTTGAGCGGCGTCTTGAGCTCATGGCTCATCGTCGCCAGAAAGGCGGACTTGGTCTGGCTGGCGAGATCGGCCTCGGCGCGGGCGGCGCGCAGCGCCTGCTCGCTGCGCCGGCGCATGGTCAATTCGCCCAGCGATTCCGCGTATCGCGACAGAAGCGAATCCCGAAGCGCTATCTTGCGCTGGCGTTGCATCGGCGCATGCACCCCTTATTCGGAGGACAGCGTAGCGCCCGACCATTCACCGCCGGTTAACGGCAATGCGGCTTTTGCCCGTTACCGGTCCGTTTACCGTGCTCAGCCCGGCGGGTTGTTGGCCTCGAGGAACTTCACCGTCTCCTCCAGCATCTTGAGCCGGGTCTCGGGCCGCGACAGCCAGTGATCCTCGCCGTCGAGCTGGACGAACGTCACCGGCTTGCGGGCGCTCTCCAGCGCATCCTCCATGTCGCGGCTCTGCTGGATCGTCACCACGGTGTCGTCGCGACCGTGGATGAGAAGCAGCGGCGCGTCGGCCTGCGCCGCATGGCTCAGCGGCGAGATCTCGTTGAGCCTGGGATCGTCCAGATTCTCCGAGCCCATGAAGCGGTTCCAGTAGCGAAGCACCAGGCTGTCGTCGTCGTTCCCGGCGCGGGTCCTTTCCCACACCAGCATGCGGTGCGGATCGGACACCCCGGCCACCGCCACCGCGCAGCGATAGACGCCGTGCTCCAGCGTGATGCCCGCCAGCGCGGCATAGCCGCCATAGCTGGCGCCGACGATGCACACCCGCTTGGGATCGATGGTCCCCTGCTTGGCGAGATAGCGCACGCCGTCCGAGACGTCGCTCTGCATCTTGCGGCCCCATTGGCCGAAACCGGCGGCGAGGAAATCGTGGCCGAAGCCGTCGGAGCCGCGGAACTGCGGCTGCAGCACGGCATAGCCGCGCGAGGCCAGCGCCTGCGACCACCAGTCGAACCCCGGTTCGTCGCGCGCCGCCGGGCCGCCATGGGGCAGCACCACAAGCGGCAGGTTCTTCGGATCGCGCCCGTCGGGCAGGGTGAGATAGGCCTGTATCTCCATCCCGTCCGCCGCCTTGTAGGTGACGTTCCTGACCTCGGCCACGTCGAACGGGCTTATCCCCTTGTAGACCTGGGCGATCGTGATGCTGGTATGGGCGTTGAGATCGACGAGCTGATAGGCCGCGCCGTCGCGCTTGCCATCGACGCGGACCAGGAGGCGCTTGCGGTCGGCGCTCCAGGAGGCGATCTGGACGTTCTCGCCCGCATAGGCGCCCGCGACGGCGTCCCAGGCCGCCTGGTCGGCGCGGTTCAGGAAGTGATAGCTCGTCGCCGCGGCCAGGCGCACCACGCCGATGATCCGATGGGTCAGCGGATCGTGGATGACGCCCTCATAGCGGCCGCCGAAATCCGGCGGCGGCTCTTCGCTGCCGTCGGACAGCTTCAGCTGCTTGTCCTTTCCGTCCGGCATGGTGAGGATCAGCGACGTGCCGTCCGGTCCGATCCCCTCGACCGCCGGGGATTCGATCGGCGCCGCCTCGGAATAGATCTCGTGGCGGGCCTCGCCGTCGCGAAGGAAGAGCTTCCAGGTCTGGTTCCCATCGTCATAGGCGGTCTC
>DASWOE010000285.1:0-2504 GCA_036398875.1 Rhizomicrobium sp. | reverse complement strand
CGCATGGAGCAAAGTTCATGATTTTCCGCCGCCTGGGCGCGCTGCTGCTTTTCCTCCTCGCCGCCACGCCGGCCGCCGCCGAGATCTCCACCAGCGCCAACCACGCCATCCTGATGGACGGCGCGACGGGGCAGGTGCTGTGGGCCAAGGACGCCTTCACGCCCATGCCCCCCGCCTCGATGAGCAAGCTCATGACCATCGAGCTTCTGTTCCAGCGGATCAAGGACGGCCGCGTCAAGCTGACGGATACCTTCCCGGTCTCCGAACGGGCCTGGCGGGAGCGTTCCGGTTCGGAGTGCTTCGTGAATATCGGCGACCGCATGTCGGTCGAAAACCTCATTCAATGCATCATCGTCGTATCGGGCAACGATTCCACCATCGTCGTCGCCGAGGCGCTCGGCGGCACCGTGGAAGGTTTCGTCCCGATGATGAACCAGCGCGCGCGCGAGCTCGGCCTCAAGCAATCGCATTTCGTGAATCCCGACGGCCTCGACCTGCCGCCCGGCCAGATGATGTCGGCCTTCGATCTCGCCAAGCTTGCCCGCCACATCGTCGTGGCTTATCCCGCGCTCTACCACTTCTTCGGCGAGAAGGACTTCGTCTGGAGCAACATCCGCCAGCCCAACCGCAATCCCGTCCTGTTCAACACGCCGGGCGCCGACGGCCTGAAGACCGGCCATCTCCAAGCGTCGGGTTACGGTCTGGTCGCCTCCGCCGTGCGGGACGGGCGCCGCATCGTCCTGGTCGCCAACGGCCTGGCGTCGGAAAAGGATCGGGCCGATGAGGGCGCGCGCCTGCTCGAAATCGGCTTCCGCGAATTTCGCAGCTATGCGCTGTTCAAGCCCGGAGATGCGGTGGCGATTGCCGATGTGTTCGGAGGCGCCGAGAAATCGGTTCCGCTGACGGTGAAGGCGCCGGTCGTCGTCACGCTGCAGGTCGATTCGCGTCCGGCCATGAAAGTCGCAGTGCGCTATGCCGCGCCGCTGAACGCGCCGCTCGCCGCCGGACGGCAGGTCGGCACGCTTGTCGTGACCGCGCCGGATTTCCCTGGCCTCACCGTTCCGCTCTATCCGGCGCACGCGGTCGATCGCGCCGGCATCCTCGGGCGCATGTGGCTGGGCCTGCGCGCGCTGTTCGGCATGAAATGAGAAAGCCGCCGCGCTTCATCACTTTCGAAGGCGGGGAGGGCACCGGCAAATCGACCCAGGTCGCACGGCTGGTCGCGACCCTCGCGGCCCGGAAGATCGGCGCCGTCGCCAGCCGCGAGCCGGGCGGCTCGCCCGGCGCGGAGGAAATCCGCAAGCTCGTGGTCAGCGGCGAGCCCGGCCGCTGGGACATGCTCACCGAGACGCTGCTCGTCTTCGCGGCCCGTGCCGATCATGTGGCGCGCACGATCGTGCCGGCGCTGGCGCAAGGGACCTGGGTGGTGTGCGACCGCTTCACCGACTCGACCTATGCCTATCAGGGCGCCGGGCGCGGCATGGCGCGCGAGACCATCCGCCGGATGGAGGCGCTCGTTCTGCACGGCTTCAAGCCCGATCTGACCTTCATCCTCGACATGCCGGTCGAGGCGGGCTTGGCGCGCACGCGCGATCGCACCCATGACGAGAACCGCTTCGAGAAATTCGACATGGCCTTTCACGAACGCATGCGCAAATCGTTCCTCGACATCGCGAAACGCGACCATGAGCGCTGCGCGGTGATCGACGCGACCGCGGACGCCGATACGGTCGAAAAGGCGGTCTGGCAGACCATCGCCAAACGGTTCAAGCTGTAGCCATGGCACCGCGCGCACGCATCGCGAAAAGCGAGGATGTTCCCGAAACCGATCGGATCGAGGGCTTCGCCCATCCGCGCGAAACGCTGCGCCTCGTCGGCCAGGACCAGGCGCTGGCGCGCGCCGCGCGCGCGATCCGGGGCGGGCATCCGCCGCAGGCCTGGCTGATCGTGGGCCCGCCGGGAGTCGGCAAGGCCACGCTCGCCTATCGCATCGCGCGCTATGTCCTGGCGTTCGGCGCAACGGCCAAGGGCGCGGAGGATCTGTCGGTGCCGGAGCGCGAAGCCGACGCCATGCGGGTCGCGGCCGGCTCCCATCCCGGGCTCCTGGTCCTCAAGCGCGGTCTCAACGATTCCGGCAGGCTGATGAGCGAGATATCGGTCCATGTGGTGCGCAAGCTCGCCGGCTTCTTCGGCATGACGTCGGGCGCCGGCGGCTGGCGCGTCGCCGTCATCGACACGGTCGATGACATGAACGACGCGGCCGCCAATGCGCTGCTCAAAATGCTGGAGGAGCCGCCGTCCCGCGCCATGCTCGTGCTGCTCAGCAACAGGCCCGGACGCCTGCTGCCGACGATCCGTTCGCGCTGCCAGCGGCTGGACTTGCGCCCGCTCGACCAGGCCGAGGTCGAGGCGGAACTGGCGCAACTGCTTTCCGACCGGCCGGCGCCGGAGCGCACCGCGCTGGCGCGGCTGTCCGGCGGCTCGATCGGCGCCGCGCTCAGGCT
>DASWOE010000284.1:0-2853 GCA_036398875.1 Rhizomicrobium sp. | reverse complement strand
GCGGCGGCATCCTCCGGGGCGAGCGTGCCGTCGTTGAGCGACCGCAATCGCCTGATCCGTTTCAGCCGGGCGCGGAAATCGGCGAAGAACGGGACCGCGAGCAGCAGGCCGCCCAGGAGGCCCATGAAGGCGGAGAGTTTCTCGGCGGTCTCGTGCGTCACGAGCTTCGCTCGATCGGGCGCGCACGCGCCTTGGCCCGGCCGCCGGCCGGCGTCGGCGCATCGGCCGCGCCTTGCACGCGCAGCCCGCCGGGCTGCACGGAGCTGACCTCGTAGATTTTGCCGGTCACGTCGTGAAATACGAAGGTTGCCGGCGCGAACCCGAAGCCCCGGCCCCGGGACTTCCGTGTCGGTGCGTCCTTTATCACGACGGAACCGTCCGGATCGATAACGACCTGGCCGCGGGCGAAGCCGGCTTTTCCGAAACCGATCTGCGTCAGCGCCGGACGCGCCCTGGCTTCGACCGCAACGTTCCCGCCGAGCGAGGCTTTGCGGCGCGGCCCTTTGAAATACCCCATCACCGCCCTATTCCTGTCGAACTCGACCGGCGGCGCGGCAGCGTGCTCCGCCGCGGCCTTCGGGGTGAAGGTCAGCTCGAAGCCGCAGGCATCGGCGATGCGCGAGAGCACGTCATAGGTCGGGCCTTTCTCGCCGGCGCCGGTCTCGATGGCGCTGATCTCGGACTGCTTGATCTTCGAGGCGTCCTCGACCGACGTCTGGGAAAGCCCGGCCGCCGTTCGCATGGCGCGCACCAGGACGCCGGCGCGAACCGCGGCACCGGCGCTGCGCGCCTGCTTCGCCCAGGCGGGATAATCGCGCGCAATCTGCATGGCCAAATCGCCTTCATCCGCGGCATTGGCGCGCAGATTCGCGTCGTACGCGGCATCCGAGACGAAGGCCGTTTCGGCCTGCGCCGAAGCCCGTTCGGTGCCGACCGTCGGCAACATCTTTCGGCCGGTCTTTTTCGCCTTCCGCTCCGCATCCATGATCACAGTCCCGATTGTTCGAGCCGCCGGCCGACCTCGTCCCATGCCGGATCGACGAGTTCGGACAGATGCCGCCCGGCGCGGTCGGCGAAATACACCGCCCGCAGCTCGTCCCGCTCCGGCGGCTGGCGGCGAAGCGCGATATACACCGCAAGCGGATCGGTGTCCGTCAGGATGACGGGAAACGTCCCGCCATGGAGGCCGGCGAAGGTGCGCCAGGCATTCACCGCGGCAAGATGCGCCGGAACGTCCTTGGCCTCGCTTTTCCGATATTCCAGCACGTCCCTGCAGTTCTCGTAGTGGTCGGTCGGGAATAGCGCGCCAGAAGCGAAGTCAGCGCGGTCAGCGCATTGGCGCCGCCGGCCAGCTTGAGGAACGTCAGCCGCCCGGGAATATAGGCAAATCCATATATAGGTTATTACCGATGAAATCGCAAGCAGCGACCGGCGCGCGCGCCAGGCCGTGGCGCGAGGGCCATGCCGGTGCGGCGGCGACCTCCTGACGCGGGCGGCCGGAAAGATTGCGCCGCCGCGACGCTGCTGGCACGCTCGTCTCGGGATGGGTGAAGACGCAGCGTCCGAATTCCATGACAACACGCGGGCGGCCGGGGCCCCGTGCCGCGGCCGCGCCGCCGCACGGACCGGACGTGCGCACCGGCCCGGCGCATCCCACGGCACCGGCTGAGAGGACGATATGGCCGCGCCGCCGCAGAAGCTTCGTTTCCTCGACACCGCGCTCTATGCGCTGGCGCTCGGCACGGGCTTGCGCTGGATCGCGGTGGCGGCCGCGGTCGGCCCTTCCGCGCTGCCGCTCTGGCTGCTGGCGCTGCTGATCTTCTACGCGCCGCTGGCGGCGGCGACGGCGGAGCTCACGGCGCGGTTCGACGGCGAAGGCGGCATCTATGTCTGGTCGCGCGAGGCGCTGGGTCCGCTTGCCGGCTTTCTCTGCGGCTGGTCCTACTGGATCGCGCAGCTGCCCTATTTCGCGGGCATCCTCTATTTCCTCGGCGGCCTGATCCTGGCGGCGCTTGGCGGCGACCCCAAGGATTCGCTGGCCTATATGGCGATCTCGGTCGCGGTGCTGGGCGTCGTCACCGGGGTGCAGCTCCTGGGCCTGCGCTACGGCAAATGGCTGCCCAATTTCGGCACCGCCGGCGGCTGGATCGTGCTCGGCGTCGTCCTGGCGATGGCGCTCGTCATCGCGGGGCGCGGCGAGAGCGCGACCGATTTCCTCGCCGCCGCCTATCTGCCGCATGCCGGCTTCGACACCGCCATCCTGTGGGGCACCATCGTGTTCGCCTATAGCGGCGTCGAGGCGGTCGGCTTCCTGCGCAACGAGGTCGAGGGCGGCATGAAGACGATCCGGCGCGTTCTTCTCATCGTCGGCCTGGGCAGCCTCTTCATCTATGTCGTCGGCACCGTCGCTTTCCTCGTCATCCTGCCGCGCGACGCGCTTTCGCGGCTGGGCGGGTTTCCCAGCGCGCTGGCGCTCGGGCTCGCCCATGTCGGCGCCGGCGGCTGGGCGCCCGCCGTGATCGGCCTCTTCGCCTTGTCGATGCTGGGTCAGTTCACCGGCTGGTTCGGGGTGTCGGCGCGGCTTCCCTTCGCCGCCGGGATCGATGCCTTCCTGCCGCCGCTGTTCGCGCGGCGCGATCCCAAGACCGGCGCGCCGGTGGCCGCGATCCTGCTCCAGGCGTCGCTGACGCTGGCGATGATCCTGCTGAGCCAGGCCGGCACCAGCGCCGCGGCGGCCTACGACTTCATGGTGGCGATGGGCGTCCTGACCGCGGTCGTCCCCTATCTCTTCATGTTCGCGGTCTATCTGAAGACGGCGCGCCGGCCGCGGCCGGGCGGCGCCTGGGCGCCGCC
>DASWOE010000283.1:0-8060 GCA_036398875.1 Rhizomicrobium sp. | reverse complement strand
CGCTGGGCATCCGGCAGAAGACCCTCGCCATCGACATCGGCGTGACCGCGATTTTCCAGATCGCACGCGCCCTCGACGTTCCGGCGTCGGAATTGGTGCGTGGAATTCCATAGGCTCGCATGATCAGGGGCAAGAAAAAGCGCAAGCCGGAAGCTCTCGCCGACCTCAAGGTGCTGGCGGCCGAAATCCGCCGCCATCGCGCCCGGCTGGACATCAGCCAGGAAGAGCTCGCCGACCGCGCCGGCCTGCATCGCAATTACATCGGCTTCGTGGAGCGCACCGAGAACGATCCGTCGATGACGAAGCTGTTCAAGATCGCCCACGGCCTCGGCCTGACGCCGTCTCAGCTTCTGGAGGGAATCGCAAAAGGATCGCGCCGTTGACCGCGCGCCGCGATCTCCAGGCGCTGGGACGCGAAATCCGCCGCCACCGCAAAGCAAGGGGACTTGGCCAGGAAAAGCTGGCCGAACTCGCCGAACTCAGCACCAACTATATCGGTTTCGTCGAACGCGCCGAACGGAGCGCGAGCCTGGCGACGGTGTTCAATATTTCCCGCGCGCTCGGGCTGCATCCATCCGAATTGCTGCGCGACATGCGCTGGAGTGGTCGCTGAAAAAAAAACGGTGTCATGGCCCGCGAGTTGACAGCGACAGCGTATCAACGGGCCACCCAGGTGACGCCCGCGGAATTTTCGCAAACGAATCACGCAGAGGCGCGGAGATCGCGGAGAATGTGTCCAACTCCGCGGCCTCCGCGCGCCAATGCTCGATAGCGTGCTGGGATTCAACTGGGTCCGCCCTTCGTACGCTGTCGCTACGAACTCGCGGCGGATGACACTAAATGCTATGAACCTCTGCCTCCGCGCCTAATCCAGCACCTTGCCGTCGAAATCGCTGGCGTCGTGGCGCTCGATCACCTGGCCCTCCACGGGGCCGAAGGCGCGGTTGACCGCACGGCCGCGCTTCACCGCCGGCCGCGCCGCGATCTGGTCCACCCAGCGAAGGACATGGCTGTATTCCTGCACCGAGAGGAATTCGCCGGCGTTGTAGGCCGCGCCCTTCACGACCGAGCCGTACCAGGTCCAGATCGCGATGTCGGCGATCGTGTATTCGTCGCCCGCCATGTATTCGTGCTCGGCCAGATGCCGGTTGAGCACGTCGAGCTGGCGCTTGGTCTCCATCGCGAAGCGGTCGATCGCGTATTCGATCTTGATCGGGGCATAGGCGTAGAAATGGCCGAAGCCGCCGCCGACATAGGGCGCCGAGCCCATCTGCCAGAACAGCCAGTTGAAAGTCTCGGTGCGCTTGATCCCGCTCTTGGGCAAAAAGGCGCTGTCGAATTTCTCGGCGAGGTAGACCAGGATCGAGCCGGATTCGAACACCCGCGTCGGCGGGGCGGTGGAGTGATCCGCCAGCGCCGGGATCTTCGAGTTGGGGTTGATGGCGACGAAGCCCGAGCCGAACTGGTCGCCCTTGCCGATATTGATCAGCCAGGCGTCGTATTCCGCGCCGGCATGCCCCAGCGCCAGCAGCTCTTCCAGCATGATCGTCACCTTGACGCCGTTTGGCGTGCCCAGCGAGTAGAGCTGCAACGGGTGCTTGCCGACCGGCAGCTCCTTCTCATGCGTGGGGCCGGAGACCGGGCGGTTGATGTTGGCGAACTGCCCGCCGCTCGGCTTGTCCCAGGTCCAGACTTTGGGCGGGGTGTAGCCAAGCGGTTCGGATTTTGCGTCGGACATCGGGGGCTCCCTGGCGAGACTGCGGACAACCCCAACTTTGATGGCACTTTCCCAGACGTGCAACTGCGCGCAGAGTATGGCTATTCTTCGCGCACCGTGGACTGCGCACGTCCCGGACCCGGCGCCGTCAGTGCAGCGAGAATTCGCCGCCGACGAGTTTCAGCTCGGCATCGCTGATCAGGCCGCGCGCGGCAACACGCACCTGGAAGAGCTTGCCCTCGATCGAGGTCTCCCAGAAGCGCAGGAATTTGTTGAGCACGGGAAAGCGCGGCGCGATGTCGAGATCCTGCCAGATGAAGGCCTGCAGCATGGCGGGATGGTCGGGCAGGCGATAGACGATCTCCGCGGTGGTCAGGCGATAGCCGCGAAGCTTGGCTTCAAGACTGCTCATGATGTGCCCCTTCGATCTGGTTTGCCTCGCGCCCTTCCTTTTGCGTTTCCCGATCCTGTCACATCATTGTTAAACGCAGCATGAAGCGATTTGGTGCAGTCTGTCGAGCGCCGTATTCGGCAGCACTCGGCCCTCTTGAGTGCTCGCCGGCCCGGGCGCAGCATGGCAGTGGGGCGTCGCGCAGGATTTTTAGAAACGCACAGTCATGGCCGCGCGCCTGTCCTTGTCGAACGTCCTCACGCTGTGGCGCGCCGGCCTCGGCTATGCGAGCGGCGACGGCCGCGGCGTCGCCGGCTCGCTGGCGCTGCATGGATTGCTCGCGCTCCTGATCGTGCTGCTGATGCTGCACCGGGCGCCGCTGCCCGTCCTGCCGCAGCACGCCGTGCCGGTTGATCTGGTGCGCATCGGCGAGGAGACGACCTCGCCGCCGGCGCCGGTGAAGGCGAAAATTCCGCGGCCCTCCGCGCCGCGAACGGCGAACCGCGTCCCGGCGTCCGCCAACGCGCCCGAAGGCACCTCGCCGGCCAGCCGCAAGCCCGCGCCGGACGATCTGGAGACCAAGTTCGACGCCCTGGCCCATCTGCGCCAGCCGCAGAGCAACACCGCGCCGCTCGACCTGCCGGCCACGGAGGATGCCGCGAGCAGCGACGCGGCGCCCGGCGCGCAAGCGGCCTATGCGGTGCGCGATCTCATCCGCGCCCAGGTGCTGCGCAAATGGAATTTCGACGTCGCGGCGCTGGGCGGCCGCAGTTTCCAGATCGCGCTGCGCGTCGTGGTCCTGCACAACGGCACCGTGGCGAAGGCGGAGATCCTCGACCGCGAGCGCTACACCCGCGACGCGCTCTACCGCGACATCGCGCTCAGCGCGCGCAACGCGGTGCTGCTGGCGTCGCCGCTGACGCTGCCCGGGGCCGCGTTCGGGGATCAGATCGAAGTGACCCTGAATTTGAACCCGCGCGATGCGCTCAGGTAAGGGCCTGGCGCAGCCGCTTGGCCGGCCCGAAGCCGTCCATGCCCGCCTGCCATTGCCAGGCGACGACGGCGCCCTTGACCGGCTGGATCAGCGCCAGCGCCATCGCCGTGGTCAGCGGCAGCCAGATCAGGGCGTGCACCCATAGCGGGGGCGAGAACGCCGCTTCGACGACCAATGTCAGCGCAACGACGATGTGGCCGACGATCACGACCACCAGATAGGCGGGAAAGTCGTCGGCGCGGTGGTGATGGAATTCCTCGCCGCAGGCCGGACAGGCGTCGGCGACTTTCAGGAAGGCGCGAAACAGGCGGCCTTCGCCGCACTTGGGACAGCGGCCGAGCAGCCCGCGAACCACGGGTGCGGCCAGAAGCTTTTCCAGCTTCGGGGACAACGTGTTCATGCCCGGTCAGATAGGCGCGGTCCGCTTGCCGGACAATCAACACAAGACCGCCGCGGCGCCCGTGTCGCACGGTCCGATGTCGCAGGCGCGGCTCAGGGAAGGGTCCGCGCCACGCGAAAGCCCGCCACGGCCGAATAGTCGTATTCGCCGGCCACCGCCGGCGCGCCGGTGCGCGCGGCGGAGCGGACGAACAGCGGCACGTTGTCCCACGAACCGCCGCGCAGCACATGGCGCGTGCAGTCGCCGCCCTGCCAGGCCGAGCCGTCGCGCGGCGCCCCGACATAGCTCGGATGCCAGCAATCGGCCGTCCACTGCCAGGCGTTGCCGAGCACGCCGAAAAGTCCGAACGGGTTGGCGGCGAAGCTGGTCACATCGGCCAGCACGCGTGCGTCGTAAGGGCTGCCGCAGCCATTGCAATTGGCGTTGCCGGCGCCCAGATCGTCGCCCCACCACCGCGCCGTCATGGTGCCGCCGCGCGCGGCATATTCCCATTCGGCCTCGCTCGGCAGGCGATAGGGACCCTCGCGCCCCGAAACGCCGGGCCTGGCCTTACGCGCCTCGGCATTGAGCCAGGCGATATAGGCCTGCGCGTCCTTCCACTCCAGGCACACCGCCGGCCATTGTGGCGGATAGGCGCCGGCCGGCGCCTGCGCGTGTCCCGCTTCGGACGGGTGCCAACGCAGGTCCAGGATCGAATTGCACGCGGCGGGCTTGTAGCCTGTCGCTTCGAGAAAGGTCAGGAACTCCGCGCTGGTCACATCGTATTTGGCGAGCGCGAAGGCGCGCACCGAGACCGCGTGCTGCGGGCCTTCATTGTCGAAATGTCCAGTCTCGCCGGCGGGGCTTCCCATCACGAAGCTGCCGGCGGGAATGCCGACCATGAGGGGGCAATCGACGCATTCCTGGAATTCGCGGTCCTTGTGCTCCTGCGCCCGCACGGCTCCGGCGGCGCAGATCGCGAACAGCGACAGGAGAAGGAGGAAAAACCGGCTCACGGGCCGGAAGGTAGGTTTGACCGCGCAGGCTGGCAAGCGGCGGGGCGCCGGTGACGCGAATGTGAGCGGCGATGTTGTGCCGTTCCCCGTTCGCCGCCACAGTGCGGCACCGCCATCGCCAAGGTTCGCATGTCCGCAAAGATTCCCGAGGGCTTTCGCCCTCTGCAGTTCAACATGGGCTTCATCGAAGCCGTCGGACCGCTTTACGGCAAGTGGCAAGACGAAAGGCTCCTGATGGGATTTCGCGTGGAGATGCGCCACTGCAATCCCGGCCAGGTTGCCCATGGCGGCATGCTGGCGACCTTCGCCGACATGTTCATCCCCATCGCGGCGCGCATGCAGAGCAAGGCCGATGTCGGCTTCGCGCCGACCGTGAACCTGACGCTCGATTTCATCGCGCCGGCGCGGCTCGGCGCCTGGGTCGAGGGCAGGGCGGAATTCCTGCGCGCCGGCAAGAGCCTGTTCTTCGCCCAGGGCCTGGCGACCGCCGACGGCGTGCTGTGCCTGCGGGCCAGCGCGGTGTTCAAGGTCACCCAACCCCTGGGCGTCTTTCCGACGGCACAGACGCTGTTCGCCGATTCGTGAGGCCGGCCCGCGCATTGGCTTGGCGCCGCCGCGATGCTAACAAGCCGCCATGTCCGCGATCGAACCTTCGCCGCCGTCCGGTCCGCACGCCCGCTGGAAATTCCTGCGCGACGTCGCGGTGTTCGAGGCCAAGCTCGCGCTCAACAATCTGCACAATTTCTTCCAGATTCCGCTGACCTTCGCGGTCGCGCTGTTCGATCTCGTCGTCAAGGGCGAGTCCGAAGGCGCGCGCTTCTACAAGCTGGTCGAGATGGGGCGCACCATCGACGACGCCATCGACATCTATTCGATCGTCGCCCACCGCGAGCGCAGCCTGAACAAGGATTTCACGGTGGACGCCGTGATCGGCAGGCTCGAATCGGTGATCGTGCGCGAATATGAGAAGGGCGGCACCGCGGCCAGCGTCAAGCAGGCGCTCGACAAGGCGATCGACGGCATGCAGGCCAAGACGGGCGCCGCGAACAAGGCGGCGGACGCCGTCAAGACGGCAGCCGACAAGCTGCACGAGGCGATGCAGAAGATGGGCGGCGACGCGCCTTAGGCGCTTTCGAACCCCTCCAGAACGTTTGCGGTGATCGCCGCCAGCGCCTCGAGATTGTAGCCGCCTTCGAACTGGAACAGCGTCGGCCGGTGCAGGCCGGCGATCCGTTCGCCCAGGCGCAGATAATCTGTCGCGGCGAGCCTGAACTTCGAGATCGGGTCGGCTTCGAACGTGTCCAGGCCGAGCGATACCAGCAACACGTCCGGCCCGAACGCTGCGACGCGCGCCAGCGCGGCGTCGAGCGCGGACGAATAGGCCTCCCAGGCCGTGTACATCGGCAGCGGAAAATTGAGGTTCGCGCCTTCCCCGGCGCCCGCGCCGGTCTCGTCGGCAAAGCCCAGAAAGTGCGGATAGGCGAATATCGGATCGCCGTGCAGCGAGCAGAACAGCACATCGCCGCGACCGTAGAAGATGCTCTGCGTGCCGTTGCCGTGGTGGTAGTCGATGTCGAGGATCGCGGGCCGCAGTCCCTGGTCCACCAACCACTGCGCCGCGACGGCGATGTTGTTGAGATAGCAGTAGCCGCCGAACACGTCGGCGCTGGCGTGATGGCCGGGCGGCCGCGCCAGCGCGAAGGCCGAGCGCGCGCCGTCCTTGAGCGCCGCCGCGGCCGACAGCGCGCAGTTGACGGCGGCCACTGACGCGCTCCACGTGCCTTTGAGAATCGGCGTCGCGGTGTCGAAGGAATAGGCGCCGAGCCGCGCCTCGATGTCGCCGTCGAAGCGGTTGCGCAGTCCCCGCGCCGGCCAGGCCGAGGGCAGCGCCGGCGGCGCATCCTCGCCATAGCGCTTGCGCCACAGCGCGCTCGCCTCGCCCAGGAACGCGACCAGGCCGGCATCGTGCACCCGCGCGATCGGCGTCATGCCGAAATCCCGCGGCGCGCGCACCGGGCCGAGCCCGCGACGCTCGACCTCCGCCTTCACGCGCTCGGCGCGCGCCGGCACTTCGACGGCCGGGCTCAGACGGCCGCCCTCGAACTCCAGGGGCGGTGCGTGGTCCAGATGGGCCGGCGAATAGAAGACCTTCATGTGCCCATTTGTAGCATGATCGCGCCCGCGGCGATCGTTCCACAGGCGATCCAGCGGCGCAGGGTCATGTGCTCGCCCAGGAAGGTCATGGCCAGCGCCGTGCCGAACAGCACCGAGGTCTCGCGCAGGGCGGCAAGCTGCGCGGCAAGCTGCGCGGTGGCGCCGAAGCGATAGGCCAGCATCGCCGAGCCATAGGTGGTGATCGACAGCGCGCCGATGACGATGCCGAGCCGCCATTGCCGCCGGGCCGCGACGATCACCGCGCGTCCGCGGATGCCGGGCGCCGTCAGCAGCACCGAGGCGCCGTGCGCCACGAAGAACCACAGGACATAGCTCAGCGGGTTCGCCACCGCGCGCACGCCCGACGCGTCGATCAGCGTGTAGCAGCCGATGGTCAGTCCGGTGCCGAGCGCGAAGGCAAGCCCCTTGAGCGCGCCGTCGCTGCCGCGATGCGACAGCCCGATGGCGATCACGCCGCCGCAGACGAGCACGATGCCTGCAAGCTCGGCCGGCGGCGCCGGCTCGCGCAGCAGCAGGATCGCGCCCAGCGCGGTGAACAGCGGGCCGGTGCCGCGCGCCACCGGATAGACGGCGGAGAACGCCGCGCTCTCATAGGAGCGGACCAGCAGCAGCTCGTACACCGCATGCACGACCGCCGAGGCCATCAGCAGCCAGACGGCCCGGCCGCCCGGCAGCGGCACGAAGAACAGCGCCGGGGCGACCAGGATGGCCGAGAACACGCCGATCAGCAGGCGCACGGCATATTTGTCGTCGCCGCGCTTGGTCAGCACGTTGACGACGGCATGGACGGCGGCGGATAGAAGGATGAGAAGAAGGGCGACGCTCACCCATCGACATTATAGGGCGCGTGCCCGGGCGCAATACGGCGCGCCGCGTCCGCTGCTGCGAGGGAAACATGACATCGTTGAACCAAGACCTGATCGGCATCGCGAGCGGCGCGGCGCGGCTGCAGACGCCGGCCCTGGTCGTCGATCTCGATGCGTTCGAACGCAATATCGCGGCCATGGTGGAACATGCGAACAAGGTCGGGATCGGCCTTCGCCCGCACGCCAAGACTCACAAATCCGTCGAGATCGCCCGGCGCCAGATCGCGGCCGGCGCCAACGGCGTGTGCTGCGCCAAGCTGGGCGAAGCCGAGGCGCTGGCGGATGGCGGCATCGGCGCGATCCTCGTCACCTCGCCCGTGGTCGCCGACGCCGGCCTTGCGCGGGTGGCGGCGCTCAACGCCCGCATCGCCGATCTCATGGTCGTTTGCGACAATGGCGCCGTGGCCGCGCGCCTTGCCGCGGCGGCGCAGGCGTCCGGCAAGCCGCTCGCCGTGCTCGTCGATATCGATCCGGGCATGGGCCGCACGGGCATCCGCCCCGCCGAGGCGCCGGCGCTGGTGG
>DASWOE010000282.1:0-8246 GCA_036398875.1 Rhizomicrobium sp. | reverse complement strand
AGGCCGGCGGCATCGAACGCGGCCGTGACCGCGGCGACCAGCGCGCCGAGGTCGCAGGGCAGGCGCAGCACGTCGGCCGGCGCCACATCGTGGCCGCCCCCGCGCAGCAGCGCCGCGGCCACGATGGCCAGATCGGCGGCGCGCACCGTCTTCAACCGCGCCGCGACCTGCGACAGATCGGCGAGGTTCAGGCCGTCCTCGATCTCCGCCAGCGCGCCGAGCGTGAGCAGCAGGCGGTAGCCGCGGCCGCCGGCGACGAGTTCGGCCTCGCCTCGGACTCTGTTGGGCATGGTGTCCTCTCATCCCTCGCGGGAAAGCAGTCAAAGCGATGCAAACGTCATCGCGCCCGCGCTGGCGAGCGAGAGCGACAGCTTGAGTTCGCCGTCATACGGCCCTTCATACGCAAGCGATGCGATCTTGAAGGGGCCGGTGATCGTGCCGAAGCTCGGGATCACCAGCTGGAAATCCGGAATCGACTGGGCGAAGAACGCGCTGCGCAGCGCCGCGTCCGACGCCGCATCCTTGAACACGCCGGAGCCGGTGACCGCGGCGCTCTTGACGCCGCCGCCGGCGAGCAGCTCGCGCCACTGATCGGCGGAATCGGCGTTGGTGACATCGACATTGGTGGCGTTGAAGCTGAGCTGCGTGGCGCGCAGCCCGGCGACGGTGGTGAAGACTTCCGGCGACGCGCCGTCGCCGATCTTGATGAGCAGGTCTTTGCCTTTTTGGGCGGACATGTCGGGCTCCTTTTCGCCCTCCCCCTGAGGGAGGGCCGAACAAATTCTGAGCGAGGCGGAGGGGGCGAGCGCGCGCCGCCCCCTCCGCCGCTTCGCGGTCCTCCGTCCCCGCCAGGCGGGGGAGGAAGTTGTTCACGCCGGCTCCGTCACCGCGCGGAAGCGCAGCTGCGCGTGCACCGTCTCGCCGTCGCTCTCGCGCGCGGATTCGCCGTCCAGCCAGCGCAGATCGACCAGGGTCTGGCCGTCGAGCGCGAGCGCGGCGCCGTCGAGCACGTCGATCACGGCCTGCGCGGCGAGGCGCGTTTCGCGGCGCCCCGGGGCGCGCGACCAGATGTGAACGGTGAGGATGTGCTGGCTGCCGGCTTCCGTCGCCGTCGACCAGTCGGCCTCCCGGTCGTCGCCGATGACGATGTAGGGATAGGCGCTGCCGCGCGGCACCGCATCGAAGACGCGCGGCGGATCGCCGGCGACCGCCTTGACCGCGTCGCTCGCGGCAAGCGCGGCGAAGATCGCCTGCTGCAGGGCCCAGCTCGCGGCGCTCATGACGGATCTCCGGGCAACTCTTCGGCCAGCAGCGTGATGGCGGCGGCGCGCGGGCCGTCGTCGAGCACGGCATGGACGCGGAACAGCCGGGCGCCGACAGCCACGCGCTGGCCGGCGGCGAGATCGGGCCGGCGGCGCAGCGTGATGCGATGGCGCACGCGCGACTGCAGGTGATCGGCGCCCACCGCGTCGGCGGCGCCCAGCGGCTCGAGCGCGATCCAGACCGAGGCGAACGCCTCCCAGGATTGCGCGAAGCCGCCGCCGCCGTCGGGCGTCAAGGTGCTGGCGAGCAGCGCGGCGCGTTGGGTCAATGTCGAGAGCATGGCGTCAAAGTCCCCTGCCCTTCCCCTTGAGGGAGGGTCGGATTTCGTCAAATCCTCAAAACCCGATACGGCGCCAGCAGCGCCAGGCAATCGAGCGGAAGCTCGGCCGGCGCCTCGCCGCGGTTCTCGTAAAGGAAGGCGATGAGTTCGAGGAGCGCCGCCTTCAGAAGCGGCGGCACGTCGGATGCGGCGTCGCCATAGCCCGCCGTGAACGCGATCGCGACGGCGTCGATGCGGCGCAGATCCGTCGGCGGCGGCACGCCCGGCTTGAGCGCGAGGCGCGCCGGCGCCGAGGCGGCATCGACGGTGTAGCGCGATGCGCTCAGCACCGTCGCGCTGTCGTCGCGCGCGAAGGTGGTGGCCGAGGCGACGCTCTGCAGCGGCGGCAGCGGAATCTCGACGATCCCGCTTTGCGGCCAGCCATCGAGATGCAGCGTCCAGCCCTGGGTGACGAGGGCGCGGCCGGTATGCCATTCGGCGCGGGCGCGCGCCGCCGCGATCAGCGCCGCGATCAGCACGTCGTCGTCGGCCGTATCGACCTTCAGATGCGCCTTGGCTTCCGCGAGCGTGACGGGCTCGATCGCGGGCGGTGTGGTGAGCGTGAGGGGCATGGGCGTGTCCCGGAAAAATGGCGCGCGACGGCGCGGCGGCGCGGAACCAAAGTGCCAAGCCGGCAACCGTCATGGCGGAACAAGCCCGGCCATGACGGTTGTTCGAATCGCGCCTCCGCGCGATCGGCTAGGATGCGGCGAACTTCATCAGCTTGATCGCCTCGAAGTTCTGCACCCCGCCGCCGACGCGCTTGGTGGTGTAGAACAGCACATAGGGCTTGGCGCTGTAGGGATCGCGCAGGGTGCGGATGCCGATGCGATCGACCACGAGATAGCCGCGGGCGAAATCGCCGAAGGCGATCGAATAGGTGCCCGAGCCGATATCGGGCATGTCCTCGGCCTCCGCCACCGGATAGCCGAGCAGCGTCGGCGGCTGGCCGGCGGCGGCGCCGGGCTGCCAGATGTAGTTGCCGGTGGTGTCCTTGAACTTGCGGATGGCGCTTTCGGTCTTGCGGTTCATCACCCAGCTGCCATTGGCGCGATAGGCCTGCTTGGGCGCATAGGCGAGATTGACCAGCGCGTCGGCCGGGTTCGACGCGGCGAAAGCGCCGTCGGCGCCCGACGCGACATAGCCGAGCTTGGCCCAGGCCCAGCTCGCATCGGCGACGATGGTCTCCGACAGGAAGCCCTTGGGCTGCGTCGTGCCGTTGCCGGAGACGAAGGCGGCGCCTTCCTGCTCGGCGAACACGATCTGCACTTCGCTCGCGAGCCATTGCTCGATATCGACCGCCGAATCGTCGAGCAGCGTCGGCGTCGCGGCCGGCATGGCGTAGAGCTCCATCGCGGGGAAATCGATCACCGCCAGGGTCGGCGTGTCGGTCTGCGGCCGCGCGGCGGTCTCGGCGACCCAGCCGGTGGCGGGGCCGTTGGTGGCGATGGGCTTGCGATAGACGTTGCCGCCGATCTGGCGGACCGTCGCCAAGCCGCGGATCGGCGAGGCCTTGGCGAGGATCGAATCGATCGTGCTCTCGATCTCCAGCGGCACGGTGTAGCCGCCATCGGCGACCGAACCGGCCGAGAAGGCCGAGGTCTTCAGTTCCAGCGCGTCGAGGCCGGCGGCGTCGCCCTTGCGGACATAGCGGTCGAAGGCCTGTTTGCGTTCGAGGCCGGCGCGGTCGTCGCGCGCCTTCTTCTCGGTCCCGAGAGCGGGACGCGCGGCCTCCAGCGTCAGCGCGTCGAGAGCGCGCTTCTGCTCGTCGAGCGCCTTGTCGATGCGCGCGACCTTTTCCTCGGCGAGGACGTCGGACGAGCGGCGCTCGAGCGCGGCCAGGCGCGCGTCATTGGCGTCCTTGAAGGCTTCGAAGGCGTGCAGGAAATCGTCGAACGCGTCCTTGATCTCCGGCGTCGCGGTCTTGGTTTCGTAGTCCATTTGTCATTGCTCCTGTTGAAATTGACGCGCCGTCGTCATCCCCGGCCGAGCGATCCGTCAGGATCGCGAGGGGAAGGGGACCCAGGCGGCGAAGCCTTCGCGGCTCATGAAGACCTGGGTCCCCTTCGCTCACATCGCGCTGCCGCGCGATCTGAGCCGGGGATGACAAGTGCGTTCGCCGAACGGCACACCTCCGCCGCGCGCTTGAGCGACGCGACACCGGCGCTCTTCGTCCCGATCCCCGTCACCTCGCTGCCGGCGAGCAGCGGGAAGGTGACGATCGAGATCTCCCACAGCTCGACTTCCAGCAGGCTGCGCGTGCCGGTCGCCGCGTCGCGCCGGGCGCGCAGGGTGCGAAACCCGATCGACAGGCCGTTGAGCGCGCCTTGCGCGATCAGGGCGCCGACCTCGCGGCCGCGCTCGACGTCCGCGTTCAGCAGCCCGCGGACATGAAGGCCGCGCGCGTCCTCGCGGATGGCGCTCCACACCCAGATCGGCTCATGCGCGAAGTGCTGGTAGAGCATGCGCACGCGGGCCGGCGGGCGGCGGCGCAGCGAGCGGGTGAAGGCGCCGGGCGCGACGATGTCGCCGGCGCCGTCGGCGACCGAGAAGAGCGAGGCATAGCCTTCGAATTCGAGGCGGCCGAGCGCTTCGAGCCGCGCCGGCGCGTCGGTGCGCGCGAGGCGGGGCCTCAGATGATGGACGATGGTCATGTTGAACTGTCCCGAACGTCATGGCCGCGCATGCGGGCCATGACGTGTTGCGTCTACGGCGCGCGCTCGGCCGGACCGGCGCGATCCAATTTGTTCTCGATCCTTGCCGTCGCGGCGCGGATCTCGGCGATTTGCTCTTCCAGCACCGCGACGCGCTCGATGGCGGCCTGGTCGCGGGCCAGCACGCGCTCCAGATCGGCGATGCGCTCCGCGGCCGACCCGGCCCAGAACAGCGCGCCCGCCGTCTGCAGCAGAAACGCCGCCAGGAGGGCGGCGGGAAGCTTCTTTTCGAGCCGCGCGGGCTCGAAGGTCTCGGCAAGGGTCATGGCCTTTATCCCTTCCCCTCGGTGAAGGTGAGCCAACCGTTAACGCGATCTGAACATCCCGGGGCCGCGGCGGGCCCTGCCCGCGGGGCGGCTTTACGGGCAATCAACGGTCTTGCCGCATGATCGCGGCATGGCGGACGGGCGCATCGACGAATTCAACGCATGGGCCGAGCGCGACGGCTGGTCGACGCGCGCCGATGGCGGCCTGCAGTTCCGCTCGCCCAAGCTCAAGGAATGCCTGGAGCTGTGGACGCGCATCGCCGCCGGCAAGACGCTTCCGGCGCGCGGCGACCTCACGCCGCGGGCGATGAAGAATTTTCTTTCCAGCGTGATCGTCTGGGACGTGCTGCGCGGCGAGAGCGGGGTCCGCTTCCGCCTGCGCGTGATGGGCAGCGGGCCGCAGCGGATATGGGGCGGCAAGGCCGGCGACTTCCTGGACGAGGTGGTGCCCGAACCGTTCCGCACCCGCTGGCATCGCCTGGCGCATCTGTCCCTCGCCTTGCGCGCGCCGCTGCGCTGCCACGGCACCGTTCAATTCGCCAACCAGACCTATTATCATTCCGAGACCTTCCAGGCGCCGCTCGCCGGCGAGGGCGACGAGCCGGACGCCCTCATGTTCGTGCATATCGTCGAACCCAAGGCGTTCCTGCCGACGGCGAAGATGGGGGATCTCCGCAAGAGCCACGCTCACCCGTCCCGGCGCGCCAGGGGGCCATAGCCCGCCGCGGCGCGTTTCTCGTCGTCGGTCAGGAAGCTGGCGGCATTGAGGCGGTCCCACACGCTTTCGCGATCCATCGCCAGCGCATCGACGCCGTCGGCATCGTAGCCGACGCGCAGGCTTTCGCCGAAGCGCGGGCCGAGCCAGCGCGTCAGCGACGCGCAGGTGCGCGCCACCAGCGGCAGGATCGTCTGGCGCCACAAGGACAGATTCGCCTCGCGGTAATTGGCATAGGTGTTGTCGCCGGGAATGCCGAGCAGCATCGGCGGCACGCCGAAGGCCAGCGCGATCTCGCGCGCCGCGACGTCGCGGGTCTGCGCGAAATCCATGTCGGCCGGGGTGTAGCTCATCGATTTCCAGTCGAGCCCGCCTTCCAGCACCATCGGCCGCCCGGCATTGCCGGCGCCCTGATAGGCGTCTTCCAGCTCGCGCTTGAGCCGCGCGAACTGGTCGTCGGTCAGCCCCGGGGCGCCGTCGGGGCCGCGATAGACCAGCGCGCCGGACGGCCTGGCCGCATTGTCGAGCAGCGCCTTGGTCCAGGCGGCGCCGGCATTGTGCACCTCGATGGCATTGGCGGCGGCCTCGACCGGCGAGAGGCCGTAATAGTCGTCGAGCGGATGGAACAGCGTGGTGTGCAGCACGGGCAGGAAGTCGCCGTCGCGCGCGATGCGCGTGGTGCGGCCATCGACCGTGTAGTCGTAGGCCTGCGGCCAGCCGCGGGGACCGGGCACCACCGCGACGCGATCGGGCCGCAGCAGATAGAGCGCGCGCACATCGCCGCCCGCGCTCGCGGCTTCGAGATAGGCGTTGCCGGCGCATTGCAGGAAGGAATACCAGCGCGCGAAAAAGGCGGCGCCGTCTTCCTCGCGATTGGGATGGGTGAGCAGCGCGAGCAGCGGATGCTCGGTCAGCTCGGCGGCGCCCTCATAGAGCAGGAAGGGCACCGAGGCCGCGCCTTCCGCGATCAGCCGCACGCAGCGATAGACCACGGGATTGGCGAGCACGCCCTCGCGCGCCAGGCTGGCATAATTGCGCGGGCACCAGCGCGCCTGCCCGCCGAGCGTGAGCGCGATGAGGGGCGCGGATTTTCGTTCCGGCGCCGCGGGGCGCCGGTTGAGGAAGGAGAACATCTTTCGATCCCAATCTTCGTCGTCGTCCCCGGCCAGCGTCGCATGCGAAGCTCGCCGGGATGACAGCGGTGTTTCAGATAAGAGTCTTAGAAATTGCGCACTCTTGGCGCGCCGCGCTTCGTCATCGGAAACAGCTCGGCCAGCGCCCAGACCAGCGCGTCCATGCGGTCGGGACTGTCGCCGGTGCCGTCATATTGGCACATCTGGTCCTCGAGCTCGGCGAAGCTGCCGACGTGATGCACGCGGCCCTGTTCGTAGAGCGCGGCATAGGGCATGGCGCGCGCCGTCTTGCCGCGGCTGGCGTGGACGAGCCTGACCGGAAGATCGGGCATCTGCTCGGTCAGCACCGCCTTGACCATGTCGCCGCCCTGGTTCGCCTCGGCGACGACCAGGTCGGCATCGTATTGCGCGAAGGCATCGGCGACGCGCGCCGCCCACTGGCCGGGCGTCAGCCCGTCCGACGACAGATCGGCGAGGACGAACGCCTCTTCCCCCGCCTTGCCCACGACGACGATGCCGCAAGCATCGCCTTTCGCGCTCGCCGGCGGATCGACCGCGACCACGATCCGCGCCAGCGGCGCTGCCTCGCGCAGGCGCGCGCCCTCGATCCAGGCGCGGCGCCACAGCGCGGCGTCGTTGTCCTCGATGATCTCGGCGTCGAGCTCCTGGCGCCCGAGGCGCGAGCCGGCATAGCGGCGCTCCATCGTTTCGAGAAAGCCCGGCGCGAGATGGGCGGCGTTGTCCACGGTGCGCCCGCGCGTCACCGCGACGTCGGGGGACGCCAGCAGCGCTTTCAGCGCCGCGATGCCGCGCGGCGTGGTGGTGATCGCCATGCGCGGGTCGGCGCCGATGCGAAGGCTCATCAAGGCCATGTCGAGCGCCTCCTGCGGGTCGGCCCATTTGGCGAATTCGTCGGCCCAGATGGCGTCGAACTGGTGGCCGCGGATGCCGTCGGGCTCGTCGGCGCTGAGCACGGTGGCGACGGCGCCGTTGGGCCAGGTCACGCGGCGCAGCGACGGCGCGAAATCCGCGCCCGCGCTGACCGCCTTCAGACCGGAGACGCCTTCGATCATGACCGCCCGCGCGTCGTTGAAGGTGGCGCCGATGAGGCCGATGCGGTGCATGGCGCGATTGCGCACGCCGGCGGCGATCCATTCGGCGCCGGCGCGGGTCTTGCCCGCGCCGCGCCCGCCCATGAACAGCCAGATGCGCCAGCGCGGCTGCGCCGGCGCGAGCTGGTCGTCGCGGGCGCGAAAGCGCCAGGAGGCGAGAACGGTCGCGGCATCATGGGGCGACAAGGCCTTTGCTATCTCGGTCCGCCACCGCCCGCTCAAGGAGAGGTAGCAGTCGGCGCTCAAGCGCGGCGAACTCTTCATCGGGGTTGACCGCATCCTTGGTGGAACGTCGCATGACACGCGCGGTCTGCCGCCGCGCGATGCGTTCGAGCGTGCGCTGCAGCTGATCGAGCGCGCGCACATTCGCCAGGCGCTGGTCGCGATTGGTGGTCACGAACGCGCTCTCCTGCTGCTGCAGCTGGCGCACGAATTCGCGGCAGATGCGTTCGTCGGCCTTGTCGATCCATGCGTCATCGATGTCGTCCTTGAGGAGGGGGTCGTCTTCATCGAGCGGACACGCCGTCGCGCCCGCTTCGGCCTGCGGCCGTATCGGTGTCGTTTCCATTTTCTTGCACGTGTGGGGATATGGAGGATTTGGTGGCTGGACCGACTCGGTTCAAGGAGCCGGCGAATTTTTTTTGCTTGACGGGTTATCGAACGC
>DASWOE010000281.1:0-2059 GCA_036398875.1 Rhizomicrobium sp. | reverse complement strand
GGCGCCGGATTCGCGACCGCGATGAAGGACGGATGTACGTGATTCCCTGCCGGGAAACCGAACGCCTGGCCTTGCGCGAATGGCGTCCCACCGATTTCGACGCTTTGGCGGCGTTCTATTCCGATCCCGAGGTGATGAAGTTCCTGGGCGGGGTGATGGAGCGCAACGACGCCTGGCGCGCGCTGGCCAGCTCGATGGGCCATTGGGGCATGCGCGGCTATGGCACCTGGGCGGTGGAGCGCAAATCCGACCAGGCGCTGGTCGGACGGGTCGGGCTGATCAATCCCGAAGGCTGGCCGGGGCTGGAAGTCGGCTGGGCGCTCGGAAAGCCGTACTGGGGCCAGGGCTATGCCAGCGAGGCCGCGGCGGCGGCGGTCGGCTTCGCTTTCGTGACGCAGCCGGTCGATCGCATCATCTCCTGCATCGATCCCGAGAACCGCGCCTCGCAGTCCGTCGCGGAACGGATCGGCGAGACCAAAGGCGAGAAGCGCATGCTGCGGATCGCCGGCAAGGATTTCGGCGTCGATATCTGGAGCATCGCGCGCGACGAATGGCAGCGGCGCATCGCCGAGGCTTGACCCCGGCGGCCATTCGCGCTCCTTCAGTGTCATGACGGATGCCGACACGCCGGCGGTCTATCGCGACCGCGACTTCTATGTTTTCGCCGCGGTCCGTTTCATCGTCACCATCGCCTTTCAGATCCAGTCCGTGGCCATCGGCTGGCAGGTCTATGCCATCACCCATTCGACCTTCGCGCTGGGCCTGGTCGGGCTGTGCCAGTTCGGCCCGATGTTCCTCCTCACCCTGCCCGCCGGCGACATCGCCGACCGCTTCGACCAGCGCAAGGTGTTGAGCGCGACGCAGTCGATGCAGAGCATCTGCTCCGGCCTGTTCCTGGTCCTCGTGCTGTTCGCGCCGCATACCGACTGGCCTTACTACGCGGTGCTGGTCCTGTTCGGCGCCACGCGCGGTTTCTACGGCCCGGCGTCGCAGTCGCTGCTGCCGTTCCTGGTCACGCCGGAAAAGCTGCCGCGCGCCATCGCGCTGTCGTCGTCGGTGTTCACCACCGCGACCATCGCCGGCCCGGCGCTCGGCGGTTTTCTCTACGCCCTCGGCCCGACGGTGACGTTTTCGGCCTCGCTGGTGCTGATGGTGGCCGCGTCGCTGCTCACCGCCACGCTCGGCGGACGCGTTCGCGCGCCGCATGTCGATACCGGCGCCTCGCGGCTGGAGCGCGTGCGCGAGGGCATCGATTTCGTGCGCCGCCGCCCGGTCGTGCTGGGGGCGATGTCGCTGGATCTGTTCGCCGTGCTGCTGGGCGGCGCCACCGCGCTGCTGCCGGCCTTCGCCAGCGACATCCTGCATGTCGGCCCGATCGGGCTCGGCGTGCTGCGCAGCGGTCCCGCCGTCGGCGCCGCGGCGATGGCCTTCGGCCTGACGCGCTGGCCGATCCAGCGCGAGACCGGCATGATCATGTTCATCGCGGTCGCGCTGTTCGGCGTCGCCACGATCGTCTTCGGCCTGTCGACGAATTTCATGGTGTCGCTCGTCGCGCTGGCGGTGCTGGGCGCCACCGACATGATCAGCGTCTTCGTGCGCACCGCGCTCGTGCAATATGCGACGCCCGATGCGATGCGCGGCCGCGTCAGCGCGGTCAACATGCTCTTCATCGGCGCCTCGAACGAACTGGGCGAGTTCGAATCCGGCATCACCGCCGGCTGGTTCGGCACCGTGCCGGCGGTGGTGATCGGCGGCATCGGCACGCTGGTCGTGGTCGGCGTGTGGATGGCGCTGTTCCCGCCGCTGCGCAAGATCGACCGCCTGGCCGACGCCGCCAACGCGCCGGCGACCTGAAGCTTCGCGCTCTCTTGAGACCCCGCCGGTTCTGGGCAAGACTGCGTCCCGGGAGAGGTCATCACATGAGCTTGAAGGTCATCGGCGCCGGCTTCGGCCGCACCGGCACGTCGTCGTTGAAGGCGGCGCTGGAGATGCTCGGCTGGGGCCCCTGCCACCATATGATCGAGGTCTTCCTGCATCCGGAGCAGGTACCGCTCTGGGA
>DASWOE010000280.1:0-14621 GCA_036398875.1 Rhizomicrobium sp. | reverse complement strand
GGCGCGCGTCAAGATCGACACGCCGGACCTCGACGGCTCGCTCCTGCTCAAGGGCGCGCGCTTCGACGATCTGCGCCTGAAGAGCTATCACGAGACCACCGATCCCAGGAGCCCGGAAATCGTGCTGCTGGCGCCCAAGGGCACGGCATTTCCCTATTTCGCCGATTTCGGGTGGAGCAATGCGCAGGGCGCCAGCCAGCCGCTTCCGAACGATGCCACGGTCTGGAGCCTCAAGAGCGGCAGCGTGCTCTCGCCCGGAAACCCGGTGACGCTGAGCTGGGACAACGGTCACGGCCTGGTCTTCACCCGCCAGATCGCGGTCGATGAAAAATTCATGTTCACCGTCACCGACAGCGTGCAGAACAGAAGCGCCGCGGCGGCGACGCTCTATCCCTATGCGCTGGTCGTGCGCGACGGCGTGCCGCCCGGCCAGCATTACTGGGTGCTGCATGAGGGCTTCGTCGGCGTCGCGGACGGCACGCTGAAGGATGCGGGCTATGACGATTTCAAGGACGACGGCACGCCGCCGAAAACCTTCTCGTCCACCGGCGGCTGGGTCGGCATCACCGACAAATACTGGATGGCCGCGGTCGTCCCGCCGCAGCACGAGAATTACGATGGCGCCTATCGCGGCTCGCCCTTCGGCGGCACCAAGGCCTATCAGGCCGATTACCGTCTGGGCGCGCACACCGTGCCGGCCGGCGGCGGCACGGCCTTCGTCACCCATCATCTCTTCGCCGGCGCCAAGGTGGTCGATACGCTGCGCCACTACGAGAACACGCTGGGCATCGACAATTTCGTCATGGCGATCGACTGGGGCTGGTTCCGGCCGATCACCCAGCCGCTGTTCTGGGTGCTCGACTATTTCTACAAGCTGCTCGGCAATTTCGGCATCGCGATCCTGCTGCTGACGGTGTGCGTGAAAGCGGTGACCTTTCCGATCGCCAACGCCTCGGCCAAAACCATGGCCAAGATGAAGAAGGTCCAGCCGCAGCAGGAGAAGATCAAGGAACAGTTCGCCGACGATCCGCAGAAGCAGCAGGCCGCGATCATGGAGCTGTACAAGCGCGAGAAGGTGAATCCGGTCAGCGGCTGCCTGCCGCAGTTCCTGGTGATCCCGGTGTTCTTTTCGCTCTACAAGGTGTTCTTCGTCACCATCGAGATGCGCCAGGCGCCGTTCTATGGCTGGATCCACGATCTTTCGGCGCCCGATCCGACCTCGATCGTCAACCTGTTCGGCCTGCTGCCCTATTCGGTGCCGAGCTTCGTTCCGGCCTTCATATCCATCGGCATCTGGCCGATCCTGATGGGCATGACGCAGTGGGTGCAGACCAAGCTCAATCCCGCGCCGGCCGATCCGGTGCAGGCGCGCATGTTCGGCCTGATGCCGATCATGTTCACCTTCATGTTCGCGACGTTCCCCGCCGGGCTGGTGATCTACTACACCTGGAACAACATCCTGGGCGTGGCGCAGCAATGGTACATCATGCGCCGACAGGGCGTTGAGGTGCATCTGTTCAAGAACATGCGGCTGGACAGCCTGGTGCAGCGCCTGACCGGCGGCAAGGTGGAAGCGAACGCGGCCGCGAACGACAAGTGAGCACCCAGGCGCAGGACGACGAGGGCGAGCGGCTTGCCGCGGCGCGCAAGCTCTTCGCCGGGCCCTGCGACTTCGTGTGGGGAACCGGCGATATCGACAGCCTGCCGCCGCAAGGCCCGCCGGAGATCGCCTTTGTCGGCCGTTCCAACGCCGGCAAGTCGAGCCTGATCAACGCGCTGACCAACCGAAAGGCCCTGGCCCGCGTCAGTCACACGCCGGGGCGCACGCGCGAGATCAATTTCTTCAAGCTGGGCGAAACGCTGACGCTGGCCGACCTGCCCGGTTATGGCTACGCCAAGGCCTCCAAGGCCATGGCGGCGGAATGGCAGCGGCTGATCTTCGCCTATCTGCGCGGCCGCGCCAGCCTGCGCCGCGTCTGCCTGCTGGTCGATTCGCGGCGCGGCGTGATGGACCTCGACGAAAAGGTGATGGGCCTGCTCGACGACGCGGCGGTGTCCTATTGCCTCGTGCTAACCAAGATCGACAAGCTGAGGCCTGACGAAGCGGCCGCGGCCGTGGCAACCGCCGACACGGCAGCGCGCAAGCATACCGCCGCGTTTCCGCAAATTTACGCCACCTCGGGACACAAAGGACTTGGCCTCGATGCGCTGAAGCTGCAACTTGCGGCGTTGGCCCGTGCCTGAGCTTTGGGTTATAAGGCGCGCGCTTTCGGCGGACGGATGAAATGGCGCTTACGGACGAATTCGCCCAGGAACGCAACATGCGCGTGTTGGCGCGCTGGCGCTCGACTGCGCGCGTCCTGGTGGAGGCGCTGCCCTATATCCTGAAATACGACCAGAAGACGATCGTGGTGAAATTCGGCGGCAATGCGATGGCCGGCGGCGGGACCGCGGCCGACTTTGCGCAGGACATCGTGCTGATGAAGCAGACCGGCATCGATCCGGTCGTGGTGCATGGCGGCGGGCCGCAGATCGGCGCCATGCTGGCCAAGCTTCAGATTGCCTCGACCTTCGTCGATGGCCTTCGGGTCACCGACCAGGCGGCGATCGACGTGGTCGAGATGGTGCTGACCGGCTCGATCAACAAGCAGATCGTCACGAGCATCAATGCGGCGGGCGGACGGGCGGTCGGCCTGTCGGGCAAGGATTCGACACTGGTGCTGGCGCGCAAGCTTTTGAAGAACGGCATCGATCTGGGCTTCGTCGGCGAGCCGGAGAAGGTGAATCCGGAAGTGCTTCACACCGTGATGCGTTCGGAGATGATCCCGGTCATCGCGCCGATCGGCGTCGGCGCCGAGGGCGAGACCTTCAACATCAATGCCGACACCGTGGCCGGCGCGGTGGCGGGCGCCATGAAGGCGGAACGCCTGGTCCTTCTGACCGACGTCGAAGGCGTCCTCGACGGCGACAAAAAACTGATCCCGAGGCTCACCGTCGCCGAAGCGCGCGCCCTGATCGCGCAAGGCACGATCAAGGGCGGCATGATTCCCAAGATCGAGACCGCGATCGAGGCGGTGGAAGGCGGCGTCCATGCCGCCGTCATCCTGGACGGGCGCATCCCGCATGTCCTGCTTCTCGAACTGTTCACCGAGCACGGTGCCGGAACGCTGATCACCGCGGAATGACGCCAATCATCCGCCACATTGCCGGCCTGTCGGTCGCCCTGGGCCTTGTCGCGATCGCGACGCCGGCACAGGCGGCGATGACGCTGTGCAACCGCACCTCCTATGTCCTCTATGCGGCGACGGCAGCCGCCGTGAAGGACGGCGCACAGGCCCAGGGCTGGACGCGCGTCGTGCCGGGCGGCTGTACGCCCGTGCTGCGCGAGGATCTGACCGCGCCCGCCTATTACCTCTATGCCCGGTCCTCGCAGGCGCATTCCGGCGCCGCGCGCGCCTGGGGCGGAAATGTCGATATCTGCGTCAAGGACGGCAATTTCACCAGCCGCGATGCGATCAATCCGCCGCATTGCGCGTCGGACGACCTGTTCAAGCTGCCCTTTGCGGTCGTCGATACCCACCGCCTCAGATCCTGGACCGCGACCTTCAGCGAATCGCCCGCGCTGGCCGTGCTGGCCCAGGCGCAAATGGCCGGATTGAAACGCTTGCTGCGCGATCTGGGTTATCGGATCGGCGCGATCGACGGTGCGCCCGACAAGACGGTCGATGCGGCGATGGCCGATTTCCGAAAGAGGCTGAAGCTGGCGCAGAACGCCAATATCGGCGATCTTTTCGACGCGCTGGAGACCGAGGCGGCAAAGTCGGCGACGCCGTCCGGCTATGCGGTGTGCAACGACACCGCCAAGGCGATCACCGCGGCGCTGGGCGAGAAGGCGCGCGCCGACTGGATCAGCCATGGCTGGTGGAAGATCGCGGCCGGAAGCTGCGCCAAGATGTTGGGCGATATCGGCGGGGTCGATTCGGTCTATCTGTTCGTGCAGAAGATCAACGGTCCGCCGCTGGTGAGCGGCCCCAGCAAATTCTGCGTCACCGACATCCAATTCGACATCCAGAACCGCCAGCATTGCGCCGCGCGGGGCCTGAACGAGGCGGGATTCGCCGAGACGAGGGTCAAGGGGCTGGCCGGCTATGCGGCCCATATCGGCGAGAACGGGCTTATCAAATCCCCGGCGCGTCACACGACGACGTCGAAATAGCCCAGATGCCAGCGCATCTCGTCTTCGGTCATCGGAAAGTACACGCCGGCGCGCGCCGGCAATAGTTCGCCGACCGGGAGCTTCATCACAAAGGTCTGGATCTTGAACGCGAGCCGCATGCTGAGCCCGGCATGCCACACCAGGGCCGTGACGGGCTTGGCGGACCGCGTGGCGAAGATCTTGCGCGCCTTGACCTCCGGAACCTGGCCGAGTGCGGCGAGGGCCAGGATCACGGTGTCGCGCTGACCAAGATTGGCGGCCTGCTCGACGAAAATCTCGTTGAGCCTGCCCGAGGCGCGCGCCGCGGCGACATCCCGAATCGCCGCATCGGTCGGCAGGGGCTGCGTCCCCGCGTCCTGCTGCAGACGGGCGCGCAGTTCCTTGTTCAAATGCGTCTTGATTTCTTCGTCCAGGCCGTACCGCGATACCAGCTGATCGATCAGGCCGGAGCCCACGAAGGAGGCAATGCGCCAAATCGCGCGCCGGGACAGATCGGCCCGCATGACCAGCGGCACATGCCAAGTCTGGATCGTTTCGGCCTGCGCGGCGAGATCGTCCAGCGTCTTTTCCCGGATGGCCGCGTCGGCGTTGGCGAGAAGCGCGGCGATCGCCGGGATGTCGAGGGAACTGACGATGGCTTCGGAAACCTCCGCGGTCAGCGGCCGGCGCAGCGCGATGGCGGTCAGGACCTCCTCCGCCTTTGCCGCCGCGACGATCTCCATCAGGTCGGCGTCCGATAGAAGCGGCGAATATTCGAGGATCGGCGCGGCGACGACGCTCTGCGCGTCGCGCGCCAGGGTGAGGA
Organism: Rhizomicrobium sp.; assembly: GCA_036398875.1. GTDB lineage: Bacteria > Pseudomonadota > Alphaproteobacteria > Micropepsales > Micropepsaceae > Rhizomicrobium. The sequence goes on along the minus strand of DASWOE010000280.1, from coordinate 9,600 downwards.
CGATGAATTTCGGAATGCAGTCGAGCGCCTTGATCGCGTCGGCCAGCACGGCGCGCACGCGCGGAACCTGGTCGCGCGCCAGGCGCTCCAGCGTCTCGATGGTGAGGGCGCGGACATGCCCGTTCTCCTGCGCCGAGAGATTGGGCATCAGGCGGGAAATCTTGCGTGCCAACTCGGCGCGCACATCGTCGTCCCCGTCTTCGGCGAGGTGACGGTTGGCCTGCGCCGGCGCCGCGATGTTGGCGGCGACGGCGCGGCGCGTGGCCGGGGCGCCGTTCGCGGCAAGATAGTGCAGGACATCCGCGCCGGCGTCGGTCTGCGACGCCAATTCGCTCTGCGCGGCCTGGCTGCGAGCCTCCAGCAGCGCCAAGGCACGGTCGCGCGTCATATCCGACATCTTCGCGTTGGGTGCGTCGCGCCCCATCGAGGATCCTTTCTGCCGGCGGCAATCTTTAGGTAAGGCGGGTTTACCCCCGCTTAATGGACATGGTTGCAAATCCCTTAGCCCGGCTTGCCTGACGCCGCGCCTTCGCCCATGTTCGGGCCATGCAGGGCTTTGGGCAGGCACAGGGCGCGGCGCCGACGGACGCGCCGGACTTCAGGCATGTGACCGCCTGGGTGTTCGATCTCGACCACACGCTGTACACATTCGACGCGGCGCAGCAGGCGGCAATGGAGGAGCGCATCTGCCGTTTCGTGCAGCGCCGTTTCGATCTCGACCGCGATCCTGCCTGGACGCTTCAAAAGCGCTACCTGAAAGAATACGGCAGCACGCTGGCCGGCCTGGTGATGAACCACGCGGTCGATCCGGACGCCTATCACGACGTGGTCAACGATATCGAGTCGCTGGGCCTGGAGCCCGACCTGCAATTGCGTGCCGGCCTCGAACGCCTGCCCGGACGGCGCCTGGTCTTCACCAACAATTGCGGCCGCTATGCGCGCGATGTGCTGGAGCGCCTCGGCGTCGCGGACCTGTTCGCCGGCATCGTCGATGCCAGGGCGACGAATTTCGTGCCGAAGCCGCAGCCGGCCGCCTATGGCGCACTGCTGTCGCATGGCGGCATCGATGCCGCGCGCGGGGCGCTGTTCGACGACAGCCCGCGCAACCTCGTGCCGGCGCGCGCGCTGGGCATGACCACGGTCTGGTACAATGACGGGCTGGGCCAATCGCATTGGCGCATCGCGTCCCCAGAACAGCATATCGACCACCAGACGGACGATCTTCCGGCCTTCTTGCAGACGATCAGGATTTGACGCCATGAGCCAAGATCTCGCCCGCATCATCGACGAGGCCTGGGACGACCGCGAGACGCTGAGCGCCGCGACCAAGGGGCCGGTGCGCGATGCCGTGGAGACCGCGCTCGACGATCTCGATGCCGGCCGCGCGCGGGTGGCCGAAAAGCACGCGGGCGAATGGGTCACCCATCAATGGCTGAAGAAGGCGGTGCTGCTGTCCTTCCGGCTGAATGCGATGAAGCCGATCGCGGGCGCGCCCGGCGACGCCTCCTGGTGGGACAAGGTGGATTCGAAATTCGCCGGCTGGGACGCGGCGCGGTTTGCCGCTGCGGGATTCCGCGCCGTGCCCGGCGCCATCGTGCGGCGTTCCGCTTTCATCGCCAGGGGCGTGGTGCTGATGCCGAGCTTCGTCAATGTCGGCGCCCATGTCGGCGAGAACACGATGATCGACACCTGGGCGACGGTGGGTTCCTGCGCGCAGGTCGGATCGCATTGCCACATCTCCGGCGGGGCGGGACTGGGCGGCGTGCTGGAGCCGCTGCAGGCGGCGCCGACCATCATCGAGGACCATTGCTTCATCGGCGCCCGCTCCGAAGTGGCGGAGGGCGTGATCGTGGGCGAAGGCTCCGTGCTGGCGATGGGCACCTTCCTGACCGCGACGACCAAGATCGTCGATCGCCATTCGGGCGAGATCGTCACCGGACGCGTGCCGCCCTATTCCGTCGTGGTGCCGGGCTCGCTCGGCGGCGGGTCGGGCAAGCCGTCGCTCTATTGCGGCGTGATCATCAAGACGGTCGATGAGCGCACCCGCGCCAAGACCTCGATCAACGAATTGCTGCGCGAATAGGGCGCGGCGGTTCAATTGACCGCCGCGCGGCGGGCGCGTACATCGCGGGACGATGATCGATCCCATTGCCCTTGCGCAGGCGCTGATCCGCTGCCGCTCCGTGACGCCGGAGGATGGCGGCGCGCTCGGCGTTCTCGAAGGCGCGCTGGCGCCGCTGGGCTTTGCCTGTCGGAAATTGCGCTTCCGGGAAGACGACGCCGCGCCGGTCGATAACCTCTATGCCCGGATCGGCACGCAGGGTCCCAATTTCTGTTTCGCCGGCCACACCGATGTGGTGCCCCCAGGCGATGCCAAATTGTGGAAATTCGATCCGTTCGGCGCCGTTATCGAAAACGGCACGCTGTATGGCCGTGGCGCGGTCGATATGAAGACGGCGGTCGCCTGCTTTGCCGCCGCCGCGGATCGCTTTCTCGCGCTGGGAAAGCCCTATGGCTCGATCAGCCTGCTCATCACGGGCGACGAGGAAGGCCCGACCAATGTCAACGGCACCAAGCGGGTGCTGCGCTGGCTGGCCGAACAGGGCGAGCGCCTCGATCATTGCATCGTCGGCGAACCGACGGCGACGGCGGCCAGTGGCGACGTGCTCAAGATCGGACGCCGCGGCACGATGAACGTCAAGCTGACGGTGACCGGGACGCAGGGCCACGCCGCCTATCCGGCCAACGCGAACAACCCGATCCCCGCTTTGGCCGCGCTGGTGACGGCGCTGGCAAGCTGGACGCTCGACGGCGGAACGGAGCATTTCGATCCCTCGACGCTGGCCTTCACCACCGTCGATGTCGGCAATCCGGCGACCAATGTCATTCCGGCGCAGGCGCGCGCCGGATTCAACATCCGCTTCAACGACCGCCACAGGAGCGCCGAGTTGGTCGCGCATATCGAGAGTGAGGCGGCCAGGATCGCCGCGGCCAGCGGCGTCGCTATCGCGGTGTGGGCGCATGCGAGCGGCGAGCCGTTCCTGACCGCGCCCGGAGCGTTCACCGACCTGCTGGGCAAGGTGGTCGAGGGCGTGACGGGCCGCGCGCCGGAGCTATCGACCACGGGCGGCACATCCGATGCGCGCTTCATCAAGGATCATTGCCCGGTCGTGGAGATCGGACTTCCGGGCGCCACGATGCACAAGGCCGACGAATGCGTGCCGCTTGGTGAGATCGAAACGCTGACGACTCTCTATACGCGCGTGCTCGAAGCCTATTTCGCCGACCCGCTGCGATGAGCGGCCCGATCGCCGAAGACGGGCGCCCCATCGGGGTGTTCGATTCCGGCATCGGCGGGCTGACCGTCATGCGCGCGCTGATGACGCGATTGCCGGGCGAGAGCTTTGTCTATCTCGGCGATACGGCGCGGCTTCCCTACGGGACGAAGAGCGCCGACACGGTGCGCCGCTACGCCGTGCAGGCGGCGCGCGCCTTGATGGAGCGCGGCGTGAAGATGGTTGTGGTCGCCTGCAACACGGCCTCGATGGCACTGCCCGCCTTGCAGGAGGCGCTGGCGCCGCTGCCGGTGCTGGGCGTGATCGGGCCAGGCGCGCAAGCCGCCGTCGCCGTCGCGCCGGACGGACCCATCGCGGTGATCGCGACCGAGGGCACGGTGAAAGGCGGGGCCTATCGCGCCGCGATCCGCGGCCTCGGTTCCGACGTGCCCATCGTGCAGCAGGCCTGTCCGCTGTTCGTGCCGCTGGCGGAGGAAGGCCTCACCGACGGGCCGATCGTCGAGGCCGTCATCCGCCGCTATCTCGATCCGCTCCTGGCCACGATGCCGCGGCCGAAATGCCTGCTGCTGGGCTGCACGCATTATCCCGCATTGAAGGAAGCCATCGCCCGGATCGCCGGCGCCGACATCGTGCTGGTCGATAGCGCCGTCACCACGGCCGCGGCGGTTGCCGAGCTTTTGGCGTCCGGCCGGATCGCCGGCGACGGCGCGCCGGCGACGCTCAAATTCCTGGCGACCGACGCCCCCGACCGCTTCGCCCGCATCGGCGAGATTTTCCTCGGCCGTCCGATCGATCCGGGCACGGTCGAGCTGATCGATCTTCAGTAATCGACCCTGACGAGATAGAGCCCGTCGGCCGGCGCGACCGGACCGCAGCGCGACCGGTCGCAGGCGGCGAGCGCGCCGGCCAGGTCGCGGGCCCGCCACCTGCCCTCGCCGACGAGCTTCAGCGAACCCACCATCGAGCGGACCTGATGATGCAGGAAGGAGCGCGCCGACGCGTCGATATGGATTTCGGCGCCGACCCGGCGCACCGACAGCTTGTCGAGCGTCCTGACCGGCGATTTCGCCTGGCATTCCGCGGCGCGGAACGTCGTGAAATCGTGCCGGCCGACAAGGGCCTGAGCCGCGGCGTCCATCGCCTCGGCATCGAGCGCGTGCACGACATGCCAGACCTTGCCGGCGTCCAGCACCGGCGGCGGACGGCGGGTGAGAACGCGATAAAGGTAATGACGCCCAGTGGCCGAAAAGCGCGCATGGAAATCCGGCGCGGCGATCGCCACCTCCAGCACGGCAATGGCGGCCGGGCGGACGAAGTGGTTCAGCGCGTCGCGCACCGTGTCGGGCGGAAAATCCTTCACAAGATCGAAATGGGCCGCCTGGCCAAGCGCGTGCACGCCGGCATCGGTGCGGCCGGCGCCGTGCACGGTGACGCGCTCGCCCGAGAGCTTCTCGATGGCGGCTTCGAGCGCACCCTGGACCGAAGCGCCGTTGTCCTGGCGCTGCCAGCCGACGAAGCCGCCGCCGTCATATTCCAGCGTCAGGCGGTAGCGCGTCACGAGAGCCTGACGCCCGCCGGAATCGCAAACCCCCGCATCAATTCGCTCGCGCTCATCACCACTTTTCCGACGCGTTGCATCAAGAGAAGGCGCAAGGCACCTTCGCCGCACGCGACAGTGAGCTGATCGTCGACGACTTCGCCGGGAGCGCCGCTGCCGACAACCGGCTCGCAGTTGCGAATTTTCAGGCGTTCGCCCCTGAATTCGCACCAAGCCCCCGGGGACGGCGAGAGGCCGCGGATCAGGCAATCGAGCTCGCCGGCCGGCTTTGTCCAGTCGATGCGCGCCTCTTCCTTGGCGATCTTCCTGGCATAGGTCGCGCCCTCGGCGGGCTGCGGCGTCTCGGCGAGCGTGCAGTGTTCCAGCGCGGCCAGCGTGCGCGCCATCAGGTCGGCGCCGAGGCGGGCGAGTTCGTCGTGCAGTTCGCCATAGGTCTTGCGGCCGATGGTCGTGCGCTCGGCCATCAGGACGGGACCGGTATCGAGGCCGACATCCATCCGCATCGTCATGACGCCGGTCTCGGCGTCGCCGGCCATGATCGCGCGCTGAACCGGCGCCGCGCCGCGCCAGCGCGGCAGCAGCGAGCCGTGGAGATTGATGCAGCCGAGCCGCGGCGCGTCGAGAATCGGTTTGGGCAGGATCAGGCCGTAGGCGACGACGACGGCCACATCGAGATCGAGGGCCGCGAACAATTCCTGCTGTGCCGCGTCCTTCAGGGTCGTCGGCGTGCGCACGGCAATCCCGTGCTTGAGCGCGAGTGCGAGCACCGGCGAGGGGTCGGTCCCGAGCCCGCGGCCCTTGGGACGCGGCGGCTGAGAGTAGACGCAGGCGATGTCGTGGCCTTGGCCGACAAGTTCGGCGAGCGTGGGCACCGCGAATTCGGGCGTGCCCAGGAAGGCGATGCGGAGTGCCACCCGCTCAGCCGGCGTCTTTCAGACGCTTGGCCTTCTGCAGCTTGCGCAACGCCATGGAGCGCTTGAGCTTGGAGATGTGGTCGATGAACAGCACGCCTTGGAGGTGGTCCATCTCGTGCTGCAGGCAGGTGGCGAGAAGTCCGTCCGCCTCGATCTCGTGCCGCGTGCCGTCGCGGTCGAGATAGGTCGCCTTGATGCGGGCGGCGCGCTCCACATCCTCCCAGATTTCGGGGACGGACAGGCAGCCCTCCTCGAAGGTCGCAAACTCGTCCGAGCGCCAGGTGATCAGCGGATTGATGAAGTGGCGCGGGTTCTTCTTGCCGTCGCGCTGATCCAGGTCCATCACGATGACCCGCTCAGGCACGCCGATCTGCACCGCCGCCAGCCCGATGCCGTCGGCGGCGTACATGGAATCGACCATGTCGTCGATCAGCCGGCGGGTGCCGGCATCGACCGCATCGACATCGGTCGAAACCGCTTTGAGCCGCGGATCTGGCGCGGTGAGGATGGGACGGATGGCCATGGCCGGGAAATAGGATTTCCGACCGTGAAGGTCAAGATTTGGCGGTGTCGCCGCTCGCGGGTGGTGCCTCAAGAGCGGGGTCGCTGGCGAGAGGCCGCACCACGACGTCGATTTGCGGCAATTCATCGATCTCGCCGGCGGTTCCTTCGACCCCCAGCTCGTGAAACCGTCGCGCCTGCGGCAGAACGCGACCCTCAAGGCTGCCGACCAGCTTGTTGTAGGCGCCGACGCCATCGCGCAGGTGCTTTCCCACGACCGACACATGGTCTGTCATGGTCGATAGGCGCTGGTAAAGCTCCCGTCCGAGCCGCGCCACGTCGAGGGCGTTGGCGGCGAGCTTTTCCTGGCGCCAGCCATAGGAGATCGCCTTGGCGAGCGCGATGAAGGTCGTCGGCGTGCAGATCAGGACGCGGTTCTTGATGCCGTCCTCGAAGAGATCGGGATCGCGCTCGAAGGCGGCCGAGACGAAATTGTCGCCCGGCACGAACATGACGACGCAATCGGTGCTTCCGGCGATCTTCTCCCAATAGGATTTGCTGGAAAGATTCTTGAGCCTTTCGCGAAGCTGGGCGGCATGCAGCTTCAACAGGGTCTCGCGTTCGGCATCGCTGACCGAATTGACCGCATCGAGATAGGCGGAGATCGGCGCCTTGGCGTCCACCACGATGGAACGGCCGCCGGCGACGCTGATCAGCGCATCGGGCCGCAAGGATTCGTCGTCGCCGCTGAAATGCTTCTCGGTCTCGAAATCGCAATGCTCCACCATGCCGGACAATTCCATGACCCGGCGCAGCGTCTCCTCGCCCCAGCGGCCCCGCGTCTTGGGCGAGGCGCGCAGCGCGTTGACCAGGCTGGCCGCGACGGTCCTCACCTCGCCGCTCTGCACCGTCACCGCCTGCAACGTGGTATTGATCGCCGTGAAGCCTTCGATCCGGGCCTTCTCGATGTCCTTGAGCGCGACGTCATAGGCCTTGAGCGACTCGCCCAGCGGCTTGATGAGCTCGGCGAGGGCGGCGGAGCGCTGATCGATTTCCTTTCCGGTCAATTCCTTCTGCGTCTTGAAGATATCCTCGGCGCGCTTGGCGAAGTCCTCATTGCTGGTTTTCAGCGCATCGCCGGCCAGCAGCTTGAACTGGTCCTGGATCGACTGCCGCAATTCGCAGAGCTGCCGGACCTGGTCGGCATGCGCCTTGGCCGCGCCGTCGAGCGTCGCGCCCAGCGCGGATTTCTCCGCCTCCGATTCGGTCAGGCGCTGACGCAGGCGCGCGATTTCGGTCTCCAACGCGGCGGCGCCCTCGACGCGAGCGGCGGCCGCCGAGACCTGCTTTTCGAGGTCGAGATTCGCGCGGCGCAGCGTGTCGGCCTCGGCCCTCGTGCCGCGCAGGACCGCGAGTTCCGCCTCCAGGGGACCAAGCCGGGATGCAAGAGCATGGATCCGCGCGGTGCGCGAAATCCAGATCAGCAGCCCGCCGATGCCGAAGGCACCAAGCGCGATCACGGCGGTCAGGAGCCAATCCATCGCGGTCTCCTCAAAGACTGCGCCGCGCCTTGAACGCGGCCGATAGCGTGCCTTCGTCGAGATAGTCGAGCTCGCCGCCGACGGGCACGCCATGCGCCAGACGCGTGACGCTGACCCCGGTGGGTGCCAGCATGTCCATCAGATAATGCGCCGTGGTCTGGCCTTCGACGGTCGCGTTCATCGCCAGGATCACTTCGCCGATGCCGCCCTTCACCCGCTCGACCAGGCCGGCGACGTTGAGCCGCTCCGGCGTCACGCCGTCGAGCGCCGACAGCGCGCCGCCGAGCACGTGATATCTGCCGCGGAACACCCCGGCCCGCTCCAGCGCCCACAGATCGGCGACGTCTTCCACGACGCACAGCACATGCGCATCGCGGCGCGGGTCGCGGCACAGCGCGCAAGGCGACGTGGTATCGAGATTGCCGCATGTCGCACAGGTCTTGATCGCGGCCGCGGCATCGCGCAGGGCGAGCGCCAGCGGATCGAGCAGCATGTCGCGCTTCTTGAGCAGCGTCAGGGCGGCGCGGCGCGCCGAGCGCGGCCCCAGCCCCGGCAATTTGGCGAGCAGTTGGATCAGGCGCTCGATCTCCGGCCCGATGGTGGAATTGGTCATGGCGACGATCTAGCAGGAGCGCCGGAATCTTGCCATGGTCGGCGCCGAACGGGAGATCGCCATGTCCAGCACGCGCCGGCTCATTCTGTCGCAACCGATCGCCACGGCGGGGGATTTCGACTGCAAGACCGAGCGCGCGGTGGTCTCGCAGCTCGCGCCCGGCACGGTGATGATGCAGGGCGACAATCCGGCGCTGCCCAAAATGCCGGAAAAGCCGAAGCTGCTGGACTTCTTCCGCCTGCGCTTCGGCAAGATCACGGTCAACCATCTGCTGCAAAGCGCCATGCTGGCGCGCAAGGCGGGCCATCCGGAGAAGATCGTGCTGACCTGCCTGCTGCACGATATCGCCAACGGCATCCTGATCCGCAGCGATCACGGTTTTTGGGGCGCGCAACTGATCGCGCCTTATGTCGATGAGGAAGTGAGCTGGGCCATACAGCAGCATCAAGCCTTGCGCTTCTTCCCCGATCCCGACGTCGGCTACGAATATCCCGAGGCCTATGACCGTTTTTTCGGTCCGGACTATGTCGTGCCCGAATATCTGCAAAAGGCTTACGAGGCGGCCCGCAGCCATCGCTGGTACATGACGGGGCGGATCGTCACCCTCAACGACATCTATTCGTTCGACGACAGCGTCTCGATCGATCCGGGCGAATTCGAAGACCTTATCGGCCGGAACTTCAAGCAGCCGGAAGAAGGCCTCGGCTTCGACAATTCGCCGGTCGCGCATATGTGGCGCACGATGATCTGGCCGAACAATTTCCTCTGACCGCCGTCAGCTTTCGTCTTCCGGCATCGGCGCGGCGATATCTTCGTCGGCGATGCGGCGGACCTCCTTGATCTCCGCACCGGGAAAGCGGTCGAGCACGGCGCGCACCAGGGGCTCCTGCGTCACGCTTTCGAATTTCGCGGCCTTGGCGTCGCGCTTCTGCTCGGCAAGCGTCGGCGCCCCGCCCTCGCGCGCGATGGAGACCGACCAGCGGATGCCGGTCCCATCCTTCAGCTTCTGCGACAGGTCGCCGGTCAGCCTGCGCGGCGCCCGCGCGGTGGGGTGGAACTCGATGCGGCCCTCTTCCAGCGCCACCAGGTGCATGTCGTTTTCGATATGCACTTTGAGCACCGGCGCACCCTTTGCGAGTGCAAGCGCCGCGAGATCGGCGAGGGAACGGATTTGTAC
>DASWOE010000279.1:0-1715 GCA_036398875.1 Rhizomicrobium sp. | reverse complement strand
ACGCGCGACAGCGGCGAGAAGCGCCTGCTGCCCCTCGTCATCAAGTCGGACGTGCAGGGCTCCTCGGAAGCCATCCAGGGCGCGCTCGCCAAGATCGGCACCGACGAGGTCGCGGTGCAGATGCTGCAGGCCGGCGTCGGCGGCATCACCGAAAGCGACGTCATCCTGGCGCATGCATCCGGCGCCGCGGTGATCGGCTTCAACGTCCGCGCCGACAAGCTGGCGCGCGAGCGGGCCAAGCGCGACGGCGTCGAGATCCGCTACTACAACATCATCTACAACGTCGTGGACGACATCAAAGCCGTGCTGTCGGGCATGCTGGCGCCGGAAGTGCGCGAGAAGTTCCTTGGCAATGCGGAGATCCTGGAGGTGTTCGACATCTCCAAGGTCGGCAAGGTCGCGGGTTGCCGCATCACTGACGGCATCGTGCGCCGCGGCGCCAAGGTGCGGCTGATCCGCGACAATGTCGTGATCCACGAAGGGGATCTGTCCACCTTGAAGCGCTTCAAGGACGAGGTCCGCGAGGTCCAGACCGGCCAGGAATGCGGCATGGCCTTCGCCAACTACCAGGACATGAAGAAGGGCGACGTCATCGAGTGCTTCGAGGTCGAAACGATCCAGCGCGCGCTATGAGGAGCGAGTGGCCAATGGCGAGCAGCGAATAGGGTGACACGGCGTCCCTATTCGCTACTCGTCATTCGCCATTCGCTGAAAATGAAATGTCCCGCCAACGCCACAGCAACACCGGCCCCACCCAGCGTCAGCTCCGCGTCGGCGAGATGCTGCGCCATGCGCTGGCCGATGTCCTGCGCCAGGGCGAGATCCGCGATCCCGACCTCGCCGGCGTGTCGGTGACGATCACCCAGGTCAAGCCGTCGCCCGACATGCGCCATGCCACGGTGTTCTGTGAGCCCTTGGGCGGCCAGAACGCCAAAGCCGTGGTTGCGGCGCTGAACAAGCACAAGGGCTTCCTGCGCGGCGAAATGGGCCGCCTGATCGCGCTCAAATTCACGCCCGAGCTGCGTTTCGTGGAGGACGAATCCTTCGCCGAGGCGCAGAGGATCGAGGCCATCCTCAAATCCTCCCGCGTGCAGCAGGACCTCAAGGGCGACGGCGAGGACTGACCCGTCCGGCACCGTTTCTGCATCGATCCTGCCGCGGACATTTGCCGTCCCGTTCCGGGACATCCGCGTGGAAGGATTTGTCCCATGCTGGAATTGCTCAAGCCTCGGGCCAAGGTTCTGCTGAATACGGCTCTCTCGCTGCTGCCCGAATCGGCACGCCTCAAATACAAGGAGCATCACGAGCTGCGCTATTGGCGCGGCGTCGCCGCCACCATGATCGGCAACAAGGCGCAGCAGGCGCATGAGCGCGCCCATTACGAGTATTTCTTCACCGCCTTTTTCGGCCTGACCAAGGAAGACTACGCCGGCAAGGCGGTGCTCGACATCGGCTGCGGACCCTGCGGCAGCCTGGAATGGGCGGACAATACGCGCGAGCGCGTCGGCCTCGATCCGTTGGCGGATGCCTATCGCAAGCTGGTGGAAGACGACCGCCAGAAGATGACCTATTGCGCCGCGCCGTCGGAGAAGATCCCGTTCGCGGATGGTCATTTCGACATCGTCACGACCTTCAACAGCCTGGATCACGTCGACGACGTCGATGCGACCGTGGCCGAGCTCAAGCGCGTGACGTCGCCGAAGGGCCGCATCCTG
>DASWOE010000278.1:0-4542 GCA_036398875.1 Rhizomicrobium sp. | reverse complement strand
AGACGCGCTATTACGTGAAGCGTCTGTTGATGTATCACTGGCTCTATGGCCGCCGCCTCGGCCAGCCGGTGCCGACCCTCGACCAGACCGCCGCCGGGCGCTGGCCGGTCTATCACGCACCGACCCAGGCGCCCGCGCCGCGCCCGCCGGCCGTCGCCCCGCCGCCGCCCGACAATCAGGTGATCAGCGATGCCCGGTATTGACGAGACTCTTGCTTTCGTGCCGGTGCGTATCGCGGTCCTGACGGTCTCGGACACGCGCAGCCTGGCCGACGACAAATCCGGCGACACGCTGGCGGGCCGCATCGCGGAGGCCGGCCACGTCCTCGCCGCACGGGCGCTTCTGCGCGACGACAAGGACAAGGTCGCCGCGCAACTGGAACAGTGGATCGCCGATCCCGGCATCGACGTGGTGATCTCCACCGGCGGCACCGGGCTCACCGGGCGCGACGTGACGGTCGAGGCGATGAGGCCGCTGTTCGAGAAGGAGATCGACGGCTTCTCGGTGATCTTCCACCAGATCAGCTTCGCCAAGGTCGGCACCTCGACGCTGCAGTCGCGCGCCTGCGCCGGCGTCGCCAGAGGCACCTATCTCTTCGCCCTGCCCGGCTCGCCCGGTGCGGTGAAGGACGGCTGGGACGGGATCTTGAAATACCAGCTCGACATCCGCCACAAGCCCTGCAACTTCGTCGAGATCATGCCGCGGCTGGAGGAACACAGGCGCTAGCCGGCCCCGCGATGTCGCCGTCGGACGGAGCCGCGTCACGACGACGCCAGCCGCTTGAACAGGTCGATGGTCGAGAACAGGACCCTCCGCTCCTCCGCGTCCAGTTTGGCGACGGCCGCAAGCAGCCAGTCGCGCTTTGCGAGCCGCGACTTGAGGCGCCCCTTGGCGCCGGCCGGCGTCAGCGCATAGAGGATCTGGCGGCCGTCCGTCGGGTGCGGCTGGCGCGCAACCAGTCCTTCCTCCTCCATTTGCGCGAGCGCCGCGCCCATGGATTGCGGCTTCATCGATTCGGCGCGCGCCAGGTCGGCGGTTGTCATCCTGCCGGCGTCGAGCCGCGCCAGGATCGCAAGTTGGGTCCAGTTGAGTTCGCCCGATCGGGCTTCCGTCCGCAGACGCCGCACAAGCTGCCCCACCGCCGCGAGCAGCGCGCCGACATCGGCTTCGGCGACCTTTCCGGACTTTGCCATGGCCGCATGTCTACAGAATAGAAGTTTACCTTGCAAGTTTGACTGATAATATCCTAGATGGTCGCGCCGCCCGGAAAAGTCAGAGACATTGCCGCCGCCGCCCGACGAAATCGTTCCGCCTGCGACAAAAGCCGGCCCGCGCGGACCGCGGCCACCCATCATGATCCCGCTCGTCGTCGCGGCGGCGTTCTTCATGGAGCAGCTCGACTCCACCATCATCACCACGGCGGTGCCCGACATCGCGCGCAGCCTGCACGTCACCTCGGTGCAGATGAGCCTGGCGGTCGCCGCCTATGTGCTGGCGGTCGCGGTCTTCATTCCGGTGAGCGGCTGGTTCGCCGACCGCTTCGGCGCGCGCCGCGTGTTCGTGCTGGCGCTGGCGGTCTTCACCCTGGGATCGATCCTCTGCGGCCTGGCGCAGAGTTTCGCCATGCTGGTGGCGATGCGCATCGTGCAGGGATTGGGCGGGGCAATGATGACGCCGGTGGGCCGCCTCATCCTGCTGCGCAGTTTCCCGCGCTCCGAGCTGATGACGGCGATGACCTATGTCACGCTGCCGGCGATCCTCGGGCCGGTCATCGGGCCTCTGCTCGGCGGCATCCTGACCACCTATCTTTCCTGGCACTGGATATTCTACGTCAATGTTCCTTTCGGGCTGGTCGGCATGCTGCTGGCGTCGCGATATGTCGAGAACGTGCGCGATCCCGCCGTGCGCGGCTTCGACTTTCCCGGCTTCCTGATGATCGGCGGTGGACTGGGCCTGTTCCAGTTCGGGATGGAGAATGTGAGCCGCCCGATCATCTCGCCCGTGACGATCGCCCTGACCATCGGCGCAGCCATGGTGCTGCTCGTCGGCTTCGGCTTCTATGCGCGCCGCGCCGCCGCGCCGGCCATCGATCTGAGCCTGTTCCAGTTGCGCTCGTTTCGGATCGGAACGCTGGCGGGCGGGCTTTGCCGCATCGGCATGAACGGCGTGCCGTTCCTGCTTCCCCTGATGCTGCAGGTGGGCTTCGGCCTGTCGCCGGTGGCCTCCGGATCGATCACCTTTGTCGGCTCCATCGGCGCCGTCTTCATCCGCAGCCTGCTGGCGCCGGTGCTGCGCCGCCACGGGTTCAGGCTCGTGCTGGCGGGAAGCGCCATCGCCGGCTCGATCGTGCTGGCCGGCTTCGCGCTGATCGGGCCGCAGACGCCGCATTGGATCATCCTGCTGGCGGTCTTCCTCCTGGGGCTGACGCGCTCGGCGCAGTTCATGACCTCGAACACCCTGTCCTATTCGGATATGCCGGACGGACGGCTGAGCCGCGCCACCAGCCTGGGCGGCGTGCTGCAGCAGCTCTCGGTGAGCTTCGGCGTTTCGGTGAGCGCCGTTCTGCTCAGCGTCGTCAGTCTTCATTCCCACGCGCTGACCCCGGCGCGGTTCCACGAAGCCTTCGCGCTGACGGCGATCATCCCGCTGCTGGCCTTGCCGGGCTTCCTGGCTTTGAGACCGCAGGACGGCGGGAGCATCACGCGGAGCCGTCAGGTGGTGGCCGAAGCCGAAGGGCGCGATTAGCCGCGCGGGAGCCGGGGATTGCCGAGCAACCCGGCCCCTGCGCCGCGGGTTGGTGCTAATATTCCGCGTGCCCCTGTCGAAATCCGCCGCCGCCGGACGTCACCGTGTCGGCCGCGCATGGTGCCGGCCGCGCGAAGGAGACCGTCATGCAATACATGCTGCTGATCTACACAAGCGAAGCCGCCCTGGCGAAAACCAGCCAGCAGGAGATGGGCCAGGTCATGGCCGCCTATGGCGCCTATACCGAGGCGCTCAAGAAGGCCGGGGCCCTCGTCTCGGCGGACCGGCTCAAATCGGTCTCGACCGCGACGACGGTGCGCGTCGCCGACGGCAAGACGCAGGTGCTGAACGGCCCCTATGCCGAGATCAAGGAAGAGCTCGGCGGCTACTATCTGATCGAGGCGCCCGATCTCGACGCCGCGATCGGCTGGGCGGCGCGCTGTCCCGCCTCCGCCCAGGGCGCGGTCGAGGTGCGCCCCGTCTGGACCATGTAGCGGTGGCGACACGGGACGAGCTTGCCCGGCAGACCGCCGAAGCGGTCGCGCGCCGCAGCTACGGCAAGCTCGTCGCCTATCTCGCCGCGCGCACGCGCGACGTCTCGGCCGCCGAGGAGGCCCTGGCCGATGCCTTCGCGTCGGCCCTGACGGCCTGGCCGGGCAAGGGCGTCCCCGACAACCCCGAAGCCTGGCTGATGACCGCTGCGGCGCGGCGATCCATCGATGCCGCGCGCCGGCGCAAGCGCGGCGCCGAAATCCTGGCGCACCACGCCTTGCTGGCGGACGAAATGGCAAGCGACAAGCCGCACGACATTCCCGACGAACGCCTGGCGCTGATGTTCGCCTGTGCCCATCCCGCCATCGACGCGTCGGTCCGTGCCCCGCTGATCCTGCAGACCGTGCTCGGCTTCGATGCGGCCACGATCGCCTCGGCCTTCCTCGTCGCGCCCGCTTCGATGAGCCAGCGCCTGGTGCGGGCCAAGGGCAAGATCCGCGGCGCCGGCATTCCGTTCCGGATGCCGGGGCGCGACGAACTCGCGGCCCGCCTCGATGCCGTGCTCGATGCGATCTATGCCGTCTATGCCGAGGGCTGGAACGCCGGCGACGCGCCGCGCCGCAATCTCGCCGGCGAGGCGAGCTGGCTCGGCCGGCTCGTCGTCTCGCTCCTGCCCGGCGCGCCGGAAGCGCTGGGCCTTCTCGCCTTGATCCTGCATTGCGAGGCGCGGCGGCCGGCGCGGCGCGACGCGGCGGGCGGATTCGTGCCGCTCTCCGAGCAGGACACGGCGCTGTGGGATGTCGCGCGGATCGCCGAAGCGGAGAACGCCCTCACCCGCGCCGGCGCGATGGACAGCATCGGCCGCTTCCAGCTCGAAGCCGCGGTGCAGTCGGCGCACAATGCGCGCCGGCTGACCGGCCGCACCGATTGGCCGGCGATCCTGTCGCTTTACGACGCCCTGTTCGGGTTGACCGCGTCCCCCATCATCGCCATCAACCGCGCGGTCGCGCTCGCCGAAGTGACCGGGCCGCAGGCCGGCCTCGCGGCGCTCGATGCGCAGGCGGACGACCCGCGCCTCGCCCAGCATCAGCCCTATTGGGCGGCCCGCGCCGATCTGCTGGCGCGCTGCGGCCGGACCGCCGAAGCCGACGCGGCCTATGGCCAGGCGGTCGGCCTGGAAACCGACGCCGCCGTCCGCGGCTTTCTGCTGGCGCGTCGGGCGAGGCGGGCGGGCGGCTGATGCGCTACCCGATCCGCGCCACCACGCTCACCGGCACGCGCTGGGCATGCAGCATCGCGACGAGC
>DASWOE010000277.1:0-5062 GCA_036398875.1 Rhizomicrobium sp. | reverse complement strand
CGTCCGCCGTGGTGGTGGAAGCGAACGCGGCGATCACGCTGCCCGGCCTGCCGGTCACGCTGCCGGCGCCGGTGAAGTTCTGCCGGGTCGCCGTCACCCTGACGCCGACGCCGGATTCGTCGGTTCTGGCCGAAGTCTGGCTGCCCGAGGCCGCCGGCTGGAACGAGAAATTTCTCGGCGCCGGCAATGGCGGCTTCGGCGGCACGGTCGCCGCCCCGATGCTCGACATGCGCAAGGCGCTGATGCGCGGCTATGCGACGGCGGGCGACGATCTGGGCCATGAGACGCCCTTCAACAAGATCGATGCGAGCTGGGCGATCGGCCATCCCGAGAAGCTGAAGGACTTCGCCTATCGCGCCGACCACGTCACCGCCGTGTTCGCCAAGGCGCTGATCACCGCCTATTACCGCAAGCCGCCGAAATACTCCTATTTCCGCGGCTGCTCCAATGGCGGCCATGAGGCGATGATGGAGGCCATCCGCTATCCGGCTGACTATGACGGCATCATCGCCGGGGCGCCGGCGAATTCCTGGACGCTTCTGATGACCAATTTCCTGTGGAACGAGCGTGCGCTCAGCGAAACGCCGATGAGCCGCATTTCGGACGCAAAACTGACGGTCGTGCAGAACGCCGTGATGGCGAAATGCGACGAACGCGACGGCGTCAAGGACGGCGTCATCAACGATCCTTCGAGTTGCCACTTCGATGCGCGCAAGCTTCTGTGCAAGTCCGGCGACGGCGCGGATTGCCTGACCCAGGCCGAACTCGACGCGCTGCTGAAGATCTATAGCGGCCCGATCGATCCGGTGACTCATAAGAGCATCTATCCGGGTTTCCCGGCCGGCGGCGAAGGCCTGGCGAAGAACTGGACCGGGTGGATCACCGCGCCCGACTCGTCGCAGGCGCAGTTCGCCAACCAGTTCTTCGGCGCCGCCGTGAAGGGCGATCCCAATTGGGATTACCGCACCTTCGACTTCCACAAGGATGTGGCGCTGGCGAACGCGACGGTCGGGCCGATCATCAATTCCAACAGCGCGGATCTGCGCGCTTTCGCGGCGCGTGGCGGCAAGCTCATCCTGTTCCAGGGCTGGGACGACGCGGCCGTCACCGCCTATGGCACGATCGCCTATTACCGCAGCGTTCAGAAGAAGATGGGCGCCACGAAGACAGCCGGCTTCGCCCGCCTGTTCCTGGCACCCGGCATGATGCATTGCGGCGACGGGCCCGGCCCCAACAGCCTCGACTGCGTGACCGCGCTGGAGCAGTGGCGCGAGAACGGCGCCGCCCCTGCCCAGATCGTGGCAGCGCATTATTCCAATCCGCTGGCGGTGCTGGCGGGCTTGCCGGCCGGCGATCCGACCTCGACGCGTCCGATCTGCGCCTATCCGAGCGTGGCGCATTGGACGGGAACCGGCTCGCCGGACCAGGCGGCGAACTATGCCTGCCAAGCGCCGGCGGCCGGCGGACACAAGCGGGCGCGCCGGTAGACGCCGCTGACGCGAGAGGGCGAAACGCGCGTTTCGCCCTCGCTTCGCGTCAAGGCGAACTCTTCAAGATGCGGACCGGACCGAGCAGGCCCGAGCTGCGCAGCGGCGCGTCGGGCTCATAGGTCGGGATGGTGGTGAAGGTGTATTTCTGCGTCACGCCCGGCTGCATGTCGCCGATCAGCCGGTTGACCCAAAGATTCGCGACCTTCACCTGCAGCACGTTTTCGCCGCTACGCACCGCGCCGGTGATGTCCATGGTGAAGGGCGGATTCCAGAGAATGCCGAGCGGATGGCCGTTCAGGCTCACCTCCGCAACCTCATGCAGATCGCCAAGATCGAGCGTCAGACGGCCCTTCGCGGCGGCCGGCAGGGTGAAGCGCTTGGTATAGACCGCCGAGCCCGAAAAGTAGCGCACGCCGGGCTCCGCGCTGTCGCTCCAGGATTGAAGATCTTTCTGCACGATCCTGGCCGGCGCGCCGCGATCGGGCTGGAACGCGATGGACCAGGGACCCGTCAATGTCGCGGCGGGTGCCGCCGCGGGCGCGTCATCCTTGCGTACGAGCGCGGAGGTCGGATGGCGGAACACGACGAAGGTCGAACCATAGCCGCCCAGCGCCAGCGGAATCTCGGTGCGGCCATCGACGATGCGATACGGCGCCGGCGTCACCTGGCCCGTCACCGCGTTCCACAATTCGGGCGCATAACCCGTCACGCGGAAGGTCGCGGTGACGCGCTCGGGCCGGTCGAGACGATTGGCGACGAAGTAGAGATCGCCGCGATCGAGCTTGCGATGGATGTCCAGCAGTTCGGCATCCGTTTCGGGCTTGCTGTATTGGAAATCGGGCGGGAGGTTCAGCGACGCCAGCGCGGCGCCGAGCGACACGCCGGAGATCACCCGGCCCTTGCCATAGGCATGGTCGGGCGCGCCGCCGAAGAGATCGTCCGCGGCCGCTTCGAATTGAACCGGATCGTCGGACAGGCTCGGCGAGCCGAGCGGCCTCGCGCCGGCGAGCGTGACGCCTTGCGCGACCAGGTCGCGGATGCGCCGCAGGACCGGCAAGGTCATGTAGCGGCTGGAGCCGCCCAGATAGAGCACGCGGTAATGCATGCCGGAGCGGGTGGCCAAATCGTGGCCGTCGACCGACGCCTGGTCGAGCAGGACGCTCGAATTGACGAAGTCGAAGCCATGGCCGGCCGGCACGTCGATGTCCTTCTCGCCGAACAGGCCGGTGATGGGCGCTTCCTCGCCGTAGAAATAGGCGATGTCCGCCGCGTAGCGGCCTTGCTGCAGCAGATAGGAGCAGCGCGAAAGATAGCTGACCCAGGGCTGCGCGTCATCGGCCCAGTTTTCCAAGCGGTTGAAGAACTGGCCGAAGATGAAGAGCGACAGGCCCGGGGGCTTGTCGATCGGCTGATGCACCGAGGTGTGCACCACGATGCGGTTGACGCCGAGGGCGAATTCGAGATCGACGATCGGCTTGAGCTGGCGCGGGGCATAGGCCCAGGGCTGCACCGCCGAGGTCAGCGATTCCGCCGCGACGATGTTCTGGCCGTAAATATGCGCGACCGAAGCGGCGCCGCGGATGTCGGCGACATAGGTCGGGAAGGATTCGCGCCGCCGGCCATAGGTCCACATCGCCGCCATCGGCACGGAGGCGTATTGGCGCATCTCCATGTCGTCGCCGAAGGTCGGGCGATGATCCTCGAGCGCTTCGGCATAGTTGGTCAGGCCCTGCGCCTTGGCGAGAGTCGCGATCTCGCCATAGTGGTTCCTGGCGACCAGCTGGTTGATCGTGCGGCGGAAGTCCCAGAGGAACTTGTCGCTCGCCTCGGGGCTCTGGATCACGATGCCGGTCAGGACCGGGAGCCACGGCGTCGCGTCGTAGCCGCGCAATGCCTTGAAGTCGGCGAGGATGGTTTCAGTCCAGTTCTGCATGCCGACTTCGGTGCTGTCCACGGTCAGCGCCGTGACGCCATGAGCGCCGAAAAGTTCGGGGCCGGTCACCTGTTTGTAGAGATCGAAATAGCCCTGCATGTAGGCTTGGACGTGCTCGCGGTTGAGCTTATCGACTTCCAGGCCCGTCGCTTCCGCGGGCGCGGGATGGTTCTCGGTCCCGAGCAGCGAATAGCCCATGCGCAGCACCGTCCAGCGGCCGGGCGGCGCGGTCCAGTCGAGCGTCCCGTCCGGCTTCATGCGGTCGGTGAGCACGACGACGTCGGATGCCGCGACCGCCGTGTCCGGGGCCGCGGTGGTGGTGGCGATGGCATAGTAGTCCGACACGATGCCGTAATCGGCCTTCATCTCCGCTTCGTTGACCCGCGCATCGCCATGCAGGACCAATTCGTGGATATGGAAGCGCAGCGCCGCCGCCGCGGGCGACACCATGGCCAGCAGGCTGCGCGCGGCCGCGCCCGGCGCGAAGTTGGTGAAGATGCCCGGCGGGATCGGCGATGGCGCCGGGGAAAAGGTCGCACGGAAATAGCGGGTGGTGACGGGCGCGAAGGTTACGGTGTGCAGCGGCACTTTGGTCGCCGGAATATCGGCGACGTGCTGCCATGTCTTGCCGTCGCTGCTGGATTCCAGCACGACGGCGGCGCCGAACGCACCGTCGGCGGAGGCGGACAGGCTGATCGCCTGAACCTGTGTCGGCTTGGCGTAGGCGAGGCGGATTTGCACCTGCCTGCCGCCCGCAGCCGGCATGAGGACGGGACCGTCGGTCAGATCGCCATCGGTCAGCGCGGCGGGATCCAGCGCACCGGCATCGGAGCTTGCGGTCGCGACCGCAGATGCGGCCACCGGCTCGCGATAGGCCAGGACCACCGTGTCGCGGTAGAAGGACAGCGAAGCGCTTTTCGGCTTCGGGTCCAGAACGCCCCACTGCATCGGTGCATTCTGGATCGGGCCGGTGGTGGACGGCGGCTGCGGCAGCACGCCGTGGAACGGCTTTCCGCCTTCGATCGTGGTGGCGCTCCACACGGCCTTCTTCATCGCGTCCTGCGGCGCGACCCAGGGCGCGCCGGTCTCGCTCCAGCCGGGAGAGGAGTCGATGGACATCTCCAGGCCCTTGCTGTCGGCCAGACCGGCCGCATAGCGGAACGCGTCGCGCCATTCCGGCGTCATGTAGATGAGGCGCTTATCGACGACCTGCGGCGTGGCGAGCGAGGCGTCGATGGCGTTGATGCCGCCGATACCCACGCGCTTCATCCATTCCAGATCTTTGCGAATCCCGTCCTTGGAGACGTTGCCGTTCATCCAATGCCACCAGACGCGCGGCCTGGCCGATTGCGGCGGCGCCTGGAATCCCCGAACGAGAGGATCGGACGGCCCGGCGCGGCCGGCCACGGCGCGATCGCCGCCCGCGAAAGCCGCGAATCCGACGGTCACCGCCGCCGCCGCAACACCGATGTGCAAAGCCGTCCGCAAACGCCGCATCGTTCCATCCTCCCAGATGTTTGGCCGGATTTGTGTCCTCCGGCGAAAAAAAAGGAACATCCGGGCGGTGCAACGCACCCGAATGTTCCTGCTCGCCCGGTCTAGGGGCAAATCATCGCGCGGCTGCGTTCAGAAGTTCTTC
>DASWOE010000276.1:0-2031 GCA_036398875.1 Rhizomicrobium sp. | reverse complement strand
ACCGAGGCGACGGTCGATCTCGCGCGGCTCGGGGGCCTGCCGGAGGCCGGCGTGCTGGGCGAGCTCGTCAATGACGACGGCACGGTGAAGCGCCTGCCGGCCCTCGTCGCCTTCGCGCGCGAGCACCACCTCAAGATCGTCTCCATCGCCGACCTCATCGCCTGGCGCCGCCGGCGCGAGAAGCTGATCGACCGCGTTTCCGAGACCGCGGTCGAGACCGAGATCGGTCCGGCGCGCGCCGTTTCCTACGCAACGCGCTTCGACAACGTGCAGCACCTGGCGCTCGTCTATGGCGACGTCGCCGCCGCGAAGACCGTGCCGGTGCGCATCCACCGCCAGGAGGTGCTGGCCGACGTGTTCGGCCGAGCCGGGCCGAACCTGATCTCCGAATCGCTCGCGGTGATGAAGCGCGACGGCGCGGGCGTCCTCGTCTATCTGCGCGAAGGCGCCTCCGGCGTCGCGCCGGCCGCGGGCAAGAGCGAGGCGCGGCGCGAGCGGCTGTGGCGCGAGGTCGGCATCGGCGCCCAGATCCTGAAGGACCTCGGCCTCTCCCGCATCAAGCTCCTCACCACGCACAAGCTCGATTACATCGGCCTGGCCGGCTACGACATCGCGCTCGTGGAGAGCGCGATCATCGGCGCTCAGTCGAGCGCGTAGACCAGCGCCTTCAGATACGCCGTCTCCGGCAGCATCGGATGCACCGGATGGTCCGGCCCGGCGCCCGCCTGGCGGATCAGCGCGGCGCGGCGTCCGGCGCGCGCGATGCCGGCGGCGCATTCGCTCGCAAAGCGCTCCGGCGGGATGTTATGCGAGCACGATGCAAGCGACAGGAAGCCGCCCGGCGCGGTGACTTCGGCGGCCAGCCGCGCCAGCTTGCGATAGGCTTTGGCACCCGGTTCCAGATCCTTGCGCGCCTTCACGAAAGGCGGCGGGTCGGCGGCGACGATGTCGAAGACCTCCTTCGCCGCCGCCAGCCGCTCCAGTTCTTCGAACACGTCGGCCTTCACGCCTTTCACGCGCACGCCGTTCGCCGCCGCGGAGTCCTCCGCCAGCGCCAAGGCGGGCGCCGACGAGTCGAGGCAGATCACCTCTTTCGCGCCGGCCTTCGCCGCCGCGACGCCGAAGCCGCCGGTATAGCTGTAGGCGTCGAGCACGCTCCTGCCCTTCGCCAGCGCCGCGATGAAGGCGCGGTTGTCGCGCTGATCAAAGTACCAGCCGGTCTTCTGCCCCGCCGCCAGATCGGCGAAATAGCGCACGCCGTTCTCCTC
This sequence comes from Rhizomicrobium sp., assembly GCA_036398875.1. GTDB lineage: Bacteria > Pseudomonadota > Alphaproteobacteria > Micropepsales > Micropepsaceae > Rhizomicrobium. The sequence goes on along the minus strand of DASWOE010000276.1, from coordinate 763 downwards.
GACCGCGATCCGCCCGGCCTCGCCCTTGGCGGCGCGCACATGGTCGTCCAGCCCTTCCAAGGCGCGCGAGGGCGTGTCGTTGCGCAGGATCACCGCGTCCGGCGCCAACACTTTGTCCAGCGCCTTGAGCAGCGGCTCGGTCAGCGCTTCCATGCCCGCTGTCGTGACCTGCGCCACGAGCACATCGCCGAAGCGGTCGAGCGTCAGTCCCGGCAACCCGTCGCCCTCGGCATGGACGAGGCGATAGAACGGCCGCGCATACAGCGCATCGCGCAGTTTCAGCGCCCGCTCCAGCCGGCGCACGAAGAAGCCGGTGCCGATGACGGTGCCGGGCGCCTTGTCGAGCAGGCGCAGCGCGATCAGGCTCTTGGGATTGAAATAGCCGGTGCCCAGCGGCTGGCCGTCGTCGAAGGCGACATCCACCACGCTGCCGGGCGCCAGCGCCCTTGCCGCGGCGTCCATCTCGACTTCGTTGGAGAACACCCAGGGCGCGCCGGCGCGGGCGCGGCGCCCTTCCTTCGGCTTCAGCTTGATCGTTTTGTGAGCGGACATGGCGCGGAGTAGCATGAACGCAGGGCAACAACACCATAGAACGCGACCAGGGGCGAAACATGGCGGTCAATCCGGCGACGAAATTCGGCACCATGCGGGGCAAGAGTCCGCAAGAGGCCAAATTCTTCTGGACCGGCGGTCCGGTCGAGGTCGCGCCCCGTACCTGGTTCGCGTCGCAATTCTCCGGCTGCACCGCCTTCGAGACCGACGA
>DASWOE010000275.1:0-3718 GCA_036398875.1 Rhizomicrobium sp. | reverse complement strand
CCTCATCGACCGCCTGGCGCGGCCGGACGGCGAAGGCGGGATGTTCGGGCCGCTGATCCTCGCGCCGCTGGGCGCGATGATCGCGCTGGCGCTCTATCAATTGTTCGGCGCGTCCGACGACCAACGGATGGCGATGATGATGGGCGGCTCGTCCCAGGTCTGCGCCCGCAACATCGTGATCCTGTCGCTGCCGGTCTTCGCCGGCCTGTTCTGGGCGCTCCGCGCGCTGGCGCCGACGCGCCTGATGCTGGCCGGCGCCATTGCCGGCATCCTCGCCGGCGCCGCCGGTACGTTCGTTTACGCCTTTCACTGCACCGAGAGCACCGCCCCCTTCGTGGCGATCTGGTATACGCTGGGCATCGCCGCCATGGGCCTGCTCGGTGCGCTGCTCGGCCGCGTGCTGCTGCGCTGGTGAGCCGATCCGCCGGCGCGGTGTAACCGGCGAGGCTTTGGCGGCGAATAGCCTTCCAGAACACAGGAGGAACCGATGTTCCGCTCCATGCGCAAAGTGATCCTCGCCGCCGGCCTCAGCACGCTTTGCGGCCTGTCCGCGGCCTGCGCCGATGCCGTGGACAAGCCCATTCCGGCTCCGGCCTTCGACGCGGCCAAGACCGGCGCGCCGGCCAGCGAGACCGCGGTCCTTGCCGGCGGCTGCTTCTGGGGCCTGCAGGGCGTGTTCGAGCATGTGAAGGGCGTCACCAAGGTCGTGGCGGGTTATTCCGGCGGCGCCCGGGCGACCGCGATCTATGAGCTGGTCGGCACCGAGACCACCGGCCATGCCGAATCGGTCCAGATCACCTTCGATCCGCGAATCGTGTCCTATGGCGATCTGCTGCAAGTCTATTTTTCCGTCGCGCACGATCCGACGGAGCTGAACCGCCAGGGCCCGGACACCGGCAGCAGCTACCGCTCGGAGGTCTTCTTCACGTCGCCGGCGCAGGAGAAGATCGCCCGCGCCTATGTCGCGCAGCTCGGCGCCGCGCATGTCTACGACGCGCCGATCGTCACCCGGCTCGAACCGCTGAAGGGCTTCTATCAGGCCGAGGGCTATCATCAGGATTTCCTGATCCACAACCCGACCTATCCCTACATCGTCTACAACGATCTGCCCAAGATCGATGCATTGAAGCGCGTATTGCCGGCCCTCTATCGCGAAAAGCCCGTGATGCTGGCGGCGGCGCGCTAAGGCGCCGTCGCCGCCGGCGATAGCAGGCGTCTATGGAATTGATTGTTCTGTGCTGACAAAATCGGGGAACTTTCCTGCTACTGTCGTGGTTGACGACGGGAGGCAAGGGCAGAATCCCCATGGCAATTGAGGCGATATCTTCGACCGCCGCGCCGGTGGGTCTGGCGTCGTCCCTGCTGGCCGACCACGCCAAGGTGCGCCGCATCACCGAAGCGCTGGCCGCGCCGCTTTCGGTTGAGGATCAGAATATCCAATCCATGCCGGACGTCAGTCCGACAAAGTGGCACCTGGCGCATACAACATGGTTCTTCGAGGCGGTCGTGCTGGCCAAGTTCGTGCAGTCCCACCGGGTGTTCGACCCGGCCTATGCCTATCTGTTCAACTCCTATTACGAGGGGCTCGGCCCACGCCATCCGCGCGCCCGGCGTGGTCTCCTGAGCCGGCCGCCGGTCGCCGACATCCTCGAATACCGCCTCCACGTCGATGAGGCGATGGCGCGGCTGATCGAGGAGCGTGCCGCCGACGTCGCGCCGCTGGTCGCGCTCGGCCTGCATCACGAGCAGCAGCATCAGGAGCTGATCCTGACCGACATCCTGCACGTCTTCTCGTGCAATCCGCTGCTGCCGGCCTATGCGCCGGCGGTCTTGAGCGAGGTGAAACCGGCCGCGGCGCTCGCCTATATCGATCATCCGGGCGGCATCGTCGCAATCGGCCATGACGGCGACGGCTTTGCCTTCGACAATGAAGGCCCGCGGCACGAGGTGCTGCTGCGGCCCTTCCGCATCGCCGACCGGCCCGTCAGCAACGGCGAATATCTCGCCTTCATCGCCGACGGCGGCTATCGCCGGCCCGAATTTTGGCTGAGCGACGGTTGGGCCTTCGTCCAGCGCGAGAATCTGAACGCGCCGCTCTATTGGCTGGGCGAGTCGTCCGGCTGGCGCGAATTCGGCCTGCATGGCGCGCGGCCCCTGGACGAGAACGCGCCGGTCGCGCATGTGAGCTATTACGAAGCAGCCGCCTATGCCGCCTGGGCCGGCGCGCGGTTGCCGACCGAGTTCGAATGGGAAGCCGCGAGCGCCCATCTGGGCGGCCAGGGGCGTGTCTGGGAATGGACGCGGTCGTCCTACGACCCCTATCCCGGCTATCGCCCCTTCGAAGGCGAGGTCGCGGAATACAACGGCAAGTTCATGAGCGGTCAGATGGTGCTGCGCGGCGGCTCGATCGCCACCCCGCCTGGCCATGGCCGGCCCAGCTATCGCAATTTCTTCCCCCCATCCGCCCGCTGGCAGTTCAGCGGCCTACGTCTGGCAGGTGACGCATGAGCCCCTTGGCCCTCGCGACCAACCTCGAATCGAGCGAAGGCGAGTTTTGCGACGCCCTGCTGAAGGGTTTGTTCCGCACGCCCAAACGCATCGCGGCCAAATATTTCTACGACGCCGCCGGGTCCGAACTGTTCGAGCGCATCACCGCGCTGCCGGAATATTATCCGACGCGTACGGAGCTGGCGCTTCTCCAGGCCAACGCGCCTGAGATCGCGGCGCTGATCGGCCCCGACGTCGAGCTGGTGGAATTCGGCGCCGGCTCGCTGCGCAAGGTGCGCATCCTGCTCGATGTGCTGGAGCGCCCGCGCGCCTATGCGCCGATCGACATCTCGGGCGACTATCTGCTCCAGGTCGCGGCCGCGCTGGACGACGACTATCCGCAGCTGCGCCTCAAGCCGGTGATCGGCGATTTCACCCAGGCCATCGCGCTGGGTCCGCTGGTGGCCGGTGCCAGGCGCCGCGCCGGATTCTTTCCCGGCTCGACCATCGGCAATTTCACGCGGGTGGAGGCGTTCGCATTCCTGCGCCAGGCGCGTCAGACATTGGGCGGCGGCGGCCTTCTGATCGGCGTCGATCTGGTCAAGGATCCGGCGATCCTCCATGCCGCCTACAACGATGCGCAAGGCGTGACCGAGGCGTTCAACAAGAATCTGCTCGCGCGCGCCAACCGCGAAGCCGGCGCCGATTTCGATCTGGACGCCTTCGCGCACCATGCCTGCTACAATCCGCTGGCCCAGCGCATCGAGATGTATCTGGTCAGCCGCAAGGACCAGCGCGTCCGGATCGGGGGCGAAGTCGCGCGCTTTGCGCAAGGCGAAGCGGTGCACACCGAGGATTCGCACAAATACACGCTCGCGGGCTTCCGCGCCCTGGCCGCCGAAGCCGGCTATGTCCAGCGCCATGTGTGGACCGATGCCGCCGCGCTGTTCAGCGTGCAATGGCTGGAGCAGGCGTGATCGCGGCGCGCCTCAAATACCGCCGTCGAGGAAGTCGAACACGCTCGCCTTGAACAGCGCGTGCGCGATGATCGAGAAATGATCGACGCCCGGCACCGTCACGGCGCGGCCGTCGGCGAAGGCCCTCGCCAGCGGCTGCGGATCGCCGGCCAGCGTGTCGCGCGAACCGGCGACGACCAGCACCGGCACGGCAAGCTCCGCCAGCCCGTCGCGCGTCCAGGACGCATCGCGCGCGCGGGCCAGGGCTGCGAGCG
>DASWOE010000274.1:0-3325 GCA_036398875.1 Rhizomicrobium sp. | reverse complement strand
TCCGCTCCGCCGCCGGCGTCGGCGCCCGCAAGCGATCGGCCTGCCGCCACAGCAGCAGGGCGATCATGACGGCATGCACGGCGAGGACCGCGGCCAGCGCCGCCGACCGCCATCCGCGCGTGCCGGCATCGGTCACGGCCGTCAGCCATCCGGCCGGCGTTCGAGAAGATCGGCGGGCTGGCAATCCAGCACGGCACAGATCTTGTCGAGGGTCTCGAAGCGCACGCCCTTCACCTTGCCCGATTTCAGCAGCGACAGATTGGCCTCGGTGATCCCGATGGCCTCCGCCAGCTCCTTCGAGCGCATCTTGCGCCGCGCCAGCATGATGTCGAGGTTGACGATGATCGCCATCAGACGAACTTCGCATTCTCGTCGGCGAGCCGGCGCGCCTCGCGCATCACCCGCGCGACCACCAGCACGACCCCGGCGCAGAACAGCGTGACGACATCGTCGCTTCCCAGGTCGAAGCCGATCAAGTGGTGGTCGGGCACCGCAAGCGACAATAGGAAGGTGATCGGTCCATGCATGACGAAGCCGACGATCACGCTCGCGAACAAGGCCGCGGCGACATCGTTCAGCAGCCGCAGCGCCTTGGGCGAAAACACCTCGCCCCCGGCATAGAGCAGGAAGAGGCGGCGCAGCGACCACAGCGCCCACACGATGAACCCCTCGCCGGCGAGCGAACAGACGAGGGCGCCGAGGCGATAGATCAGCGGCACGCCGGCGTTCAGGGCCGCGCCCAAATGATCGGCGTTCATCGTGTTGGCGTCGCCGGGAAACACATAGGCTGCGACCAGACCGACCGGCCACAGCACCATGCCGATCGTGCTCAGCCAAGCCATGACGCGGCTCAGCCAGGACAGGTTGGAAGCGGTCTCGTCGGTCATCGCGGTCTCCCGTAGTAGGGATACCGTGATACGGAAATAATTTATCGTCAAGCGATAATTATTCTGGCGCCACCGTCACCTTGATGCCGTCCAGCTCATCGGCGCAGACGACCTGGCAGGACAGGCGCGAGGTCGGTTCGACCGCCAGCGCCATGTCGAGCATGTCGATCTCCGCGTCGGAGGGCGGGGTCAGCTTCTCGTACCAGCCGTCGGTCACATAGACATGGCAGGTCGCGCAGGCGCAGGCGCCGCCGCATTCCGCGGCGATGGGAAGGCCGGCGTCGCGCAGGATCTCCATCACGCTCCAGCCGTCGCGGCCGTCGATTTCGCGCGTGGCGCCGTTGCGGTCGGTGGCGATGATCTTCATGCAACACCCAGCTTCTTCTGCAGATTGGACGAGGACGTCGTGTACTGGAAGCGCAGCTTCTCGTTCGGGCGGCAGATATGGAACGCGGCCTGCGCCATCAGCGCCGCTTCGTGGAAGCCCGACAGGATCAATTTCAGCTTGCCGGCATAGCTGTTGATGTCGCCGATGGCGAAGATGCCCGGCGTGGAACTCTCGAACCGCGCGGTATCCACGGGAATGAGGTTCTCGTGCAGGTTCAGGCCGAACTCCGCGATGGGGCCGAGCTTGATCGTCAGCCCGAAGAACGGCAGGAACGTATCGGCCTCGTGCTGCCATTCCTTCTTGTCGGCGCCGGCCAGGGTCACGCCGGTCAGCTTGCCGGTGTCGCCGTGCAGCGCCTTCACGCTGGCGACGTGGAACTTCACCTTGCCCTCGCGCTCCAATTCGCGCATCTGGTTGACGCTGTGCTGCGCGGCGCGAAAGCCGTCGCGGTGATGCACCAGCGTCAGGCTCTTGGCGAGCGGCGCCAGGTTGATGGTCCAGTCGAGCGCGCTGTCGCCGCCGCCGGCGATCAGGACGTTCTTGCCGCGAAAGGTCTCCATCTTGCGCACCGCATAGTGCACGCCGACGCCGTCGCCGGTGTTCTCGAACGCTTCGATGCCGGGCACCGGCGGGCGCTTGGGGACAAAGCTGCCGCCGCCGGCGGCGATGACGACGACCGGCGCCACGATCTGGGTGCCCGTATCGGTCGTGAGCTTCCACTTGCCGTCGGCAAGCTTCTCAAGCCCGGCGGCCATCTCCGAAAAATGGAACTGGGCGCCGAACGGCTTGATCTGGTCGAGCAGGCGGTTGGTGAGGTCCTGTCCGGTCACGATGGGAAGGCCCGGAATGTCGTAGATCGGCTTCTCCGGATAGAGTTCGGTGCACTGCCCGCCCGGCCGGTCGAGGATATCGACCAGATGCGCCTTGAGGTCGAGCAATCCCAGCTCGAACACGGCAAACAGGCCGATGGGACCGGCTCCGACGATGGCGACATCGGTCTCGATAGGCGTACGCATGGCTTATTTCACATTCTGTTAGTGTAGGACGATCTGAACTAGCGGCCCTAATATGTAAAAATGGGTGCGCCAGCAACCCCTTCAAGCGGGCCGCGAATGTGCCGTAGCGCAAAAGCGCGGCCAAGCGAAGCTTTGTCGCGCGCCAATATATCGGATCGGAATGACGATTTGCGGCGCCCGTCAGCGTTCCAGATAGTCCCTGATGAAGGCCTGAACCGCTTCCGCGCGTTCTTGCAGCTGGGCTATCGCGGCCGCCACATTGCCGCGATCGTCCAGGTCCAGCGGTTCGCAGCGCGCCGCCGCGTCGCCCATCGCGAACGCGCCTATGCCGCGGGCGGCGCCCTTCAGCGTGTGGGTGACTTCCTTCCAGGATTTGGCGTCGCGCGCGTCCAGGATGGCTTGCAGCCGCGCCACCAATTCGTTTGCCTGACCGTCGAACAGGCGCATCACCTCGGCGTTGATCGCGCGGTCGCCGCCGGTGTAGCGCGCCAGATGTTCCAGGTCGATGACCGTGCAAGCAGACTCGCCCACGCGCCGAACCTTCCACGATTGCGGGTCATAGAGTGGCGCAAACTGCTCAAGGCTCCGTTAACGGACGATCGCGGACGCCGATATCGGCGGGCCTCGCACGCCGGAAATTGTGACGGCCACTCTCGCTAAGCATCGCAATCGATGGTTAAAGTGCTCCCGCACCTGAACGATTTCAGTCGAGGGACCATCATGGCGACGATCGGACCGGACCGCGGCGCGCAGCCCGTGCTGCTGGCGACCGCCGAGCCGCTCGGCGATGCGGAGGCGCGCGCGGCCCGCCGGCCGGAGCCGAAATTCGGCGTCGCGGCCGTGACCTTCTCCTTCGTCCTGTCGGCGTTCTGGGCCGGCGCGGCGGCGGCTTATCTATGGGGCTATCTGGGGCCGAGGGGGCTTGTCCGTCTCGACTTGCAGGAGCTGGCGGTGTTCGTCGCCGCCACCTTCATTCCGCCGCTGCTGTTCGTCGCCGCCGCCTGGGCGCTGGCGCGGGCGCAGCAGATGGCGTT
>DASWOE010000273.1:0-13897 GCA_036398875.1 Rhizomicrobium sp. | reverse complement strand
TGCAGTTTCCCGCAGTTGTTCCGTACCGAAAGGTATATTCCCACGTGTTACGCACCCGTCCGCCGGTGTGTATTGCTACACCCCTAGACTTGCATGTTTGAGGCCTGCCGCCAGCGTTCGTTCTGAGCCAGGATCAAACTCTCAAGTTATGATCCTGAACAGACGACGCGCTGATTGCTCTTAAACGCGTTTGTTCGCATGACATTTTGACAAGGGTTGATCGGCCTCGGTCCCGTCACAGGCCCGAACCCGACCATTCATGTTTTATGTCTTGCTGAGAAACGCGAGCAATCATTACGTCGCTGCTCGATAAGTTCGTCCAAAGCTTGCGCTTCGGACATGGCTGACGAGCCGCCGCCCACGTTCCCCTTCCTATATCACAATGTCAAAGAGCGCCGCCGGACGGCATTTCATTGTCTTCCGGCAGAAGCATGCCGACCGCAGAGCTCATCGCCTGCGTTCGGCGTGGGCGCGGTGTATAGGCGGGCGCCACAGGCCTGTCAAACAGTAAAAAGCGGGAAAATCACGATTTTTTCGCCGGCCTGTGGATGGTTGGAAGGCCCGGTTTTGCGGACTTTGCGTCCGCCACGCGGCCGGTCCCGCATTCGACACATCATGTAGGGTATCGCCGCGCCAGCGTAACTTTATGTCGAAATCCTGCGCACTGGACGGGCCAGGAGCGCGTGCTAGGCTGCTGCGTCAGCGTCCTTGGGCGTCGGTTCCAAGTGTCGCGTCCAAGGCATGTGCGTCCTCGATTTCATGTTAAACGAAAGGAAGCCAGTCGATGTCCAGCAAAAAAGACAAAGGTCCCGATCGCCGCGCGATCATCGCGGCGGCCGCCGCCGGCGCGGCGTTGCCGCTGGCCGCGGGAGCCGCGAAAGCACAGGGCGGAATGATGATGGGCGGCGGCATGATGGGGCGCGAAGGCTCGCGCTTCGTCGTCGATCTGGGCGGCGTGCGCCTGCCGGACGACGTCGCGGCCAAGCTCGAAGGCGACATCCGCCGCGCCGTGCTCATGGCGGTGGCGCGGGCCTATCCGCGCACGAAGTTCGGCAACGGCATCCTCGGACCGGGCACCCGCGGCATCATCCTGCGCCCCGAGCTGTCGCGGGGCGAACCGTAGCCACGCCGCGCGGGATTAATCCGTGGCCGGACGAAAACGCACGCAGGACCAGGGGGCGGCCGTCTGCCCCAGCGCGCGCGCCGAGATCGGCGCCGTGCTGATCGGCGTGATCGGGGTGGACGGCCAGCTCGCCTATCTCAAGACGGCGCTGCAGATCGACCAGGACTTCATCGACGAGGCGTCGCGCGACGGGGCGCCGGAGGAGCGCTTCCGTTTTGCCGGCGCCTGCGTCGAGGGCAGATGCGTGCAGTGGGATGACGGCCAGGCGCGCTGCGGCGTGCTCGACGGCGTCAGGCCGGTGCTGGGGGACGGGGCGGGCGACGGGAGCCTGCAGCCCTGCGTGATCCGCGGCGCCTGCCGCTGGTTTGCCCAGGACGGCGCGCCGGCCTGCCGCATCTGTCCGGGCGTGGTGACGGATATCGCACAGACCGCCTGATCAGCGGGCCTGGGCGAGCGTCATTGCGGGGGCGGGGATATTGCGGGCGACGATGCAGTTCCCGGCCCGGGAATAGGCGAGATCGCTTCCGCCCAGCCACAGCGTCCGGGCCGACAGGTCGTCGAACACGATCTGAATCCGGCTGGCGCGGCCCTGCCCGTCGGTCGCGACGGCCGCGACATGGGCGATGGCGCGGCCGGAAGCCAGGCGCACGGCAACGCCGCGGAAGGCAACGGCCGGCTGGGCGATGGCGGCGAGGGGCGTGAGCGGGGGGGCGGAGACATCCTGGGCCGGCGCGGCGGAGTCCCGGGCGAAGCCGGCACAGGCGCCGCCCGCGACCGCGGCGGCAAGACAGGCAAGGGCGAATTTCGGCACGGCCATGGCATGACGCTCAACGCTTCCGCAGGTGACAACGTCGCGGCGGGCGAACCGATCCGCGAAAACCGGCAGGGCCGGCGCGAATGCCGGCCCTGCGTTGCAACGCGGCAACGGCCTCAGTGCGGAAAGCGCATCCGGGCCATGGCATCGACGTCGCTGTGCCGCAGATAGGTATGGACGGTGCCCGTGGCGGGGTCGTAGCGCAGATCGGCGGCGTCCAGCCAGGCGCGGCGGCCGAAGCCGGTGCTCACCGAGACGCGGCGGACATGGCCAAAACGGTCGGCATCGACCGCGCGCACCCGGCCGATGAAGGCGCCGCCGCGCGCATCCACGCGCCGCCCGACCAGATCGGCGGTGTTCATCCCCGACAGGTCGCGGAAATCGCGATGGCCGAAGAAAGCGTCCCAGCGGTGGCCATAGTCGTCGCGGTCGGCCTCGTAATGCGCCCGGTCGCGGGCATAGACCGCATTGCGCGCGTCGGCGTCCGCCTTCTGGGCGTCATATTGCGCCTTGCGGGCGTCGTAGCGGGCCGCGTCGGCGTCGCTTTGCGCCTGCTGGCCGCCGCCCTGCGCCGCCGCCGCGGCCCTGGCGTTCAGGTCTTCGGTCTGCGCCCGCTCGGCCGGAGTCGGGTTGGTGTTGTAGTAGTCCTGTTGCGCCAGCGCGGGCGACGCGCCAAGCATCGCGGCGATCGCCGCGGTTCCGAGCAGATGTTTCATCGCACAATCTCCGTATCGGTTGCCGGCGAGGAAACGTGCGGCGGCGGCGTGCCGTTCCGGGAACCCGGCGCCGCGGTTCAGGCGGGTTGCGGCGTGTCGAGATAGAAGACGTTTCCGTCCGGATCGGCGAACAGCGCCATGTAGCCGCCCCAGGGCTGCTTCGACGGCGGCATGGTGAAGCGCACGCCCTTTGCGGTCATCGATCGATACGCGGCATCGACGTCGGGGACGCAGAACGCGATGCCGGCGTGCCGATCGGGCTGGCCTTCGCGCTGGCGCTTGTGTTCCTCGCCGCTGACGACGGCGAACGACATCGCGCCCACCCGGAAGCGGGCATAGTGGAACCCCTCGTCCAGGAACTGGAGCGGCAATTCCAGCGTGTCGCGATAGAAGGCGACGGCGCGCCCGAAATCGCCCACCCCGAGCGTGAGATAACCGATGCTGAGATGAAGGGGTTCGGTCATGTCGTCGTCCCCGGCCGGTCTGTTCGTGCGCGACCAAGCATGCGCACTCCCCCGCGGCGCTGCAAGCGAAAGCCGTCGCCATCCCGGCGGATCCGTCCGCGAAGCGGCGGGCCGTCGGACAGCACCTTCGAAGCGCAGGCGCCCGACGGCCATCGCGCGACGCAGGCAGGCAGCGGCGCAAGGACGGATCGGACTGTGGGATTGCAGGCGTGCAGCAGCGCGGGCCGGTCGATCAATCGCCCAGCCGAACAAGCTCCCTGGGAACCGGCAATTCCGCGATCTGCCGCAGGATGGCGTAGCACTTTTCGAGAACATAGGCGCGCATTTCCACATGCGGCGTCCTGCTGCCGTTTATCCAGCGTGCGATCGTCTCCGGGGTGAAGCGAAGCTGGGTTATGACGTCCTCCGCACGCAGGCCGAGCATGTACATCATCTTCATGAGATGAAAGAAGCCGTCGCGATCCTCGGCGTCGTATTCCGCAATCTGCTTGCCCAGATCGCCGATCCAGCGCCGATACAGCAAGACGCAGGACGCGACTTCACCGGCCACGCCCAGGCTTTTCGGCGGCGGACCCCCGGGCAAGGATTTTCGCCGCACGCCGCCGCCGCCGCGCATGGCCGCCCGCCCGCCGGTGCCCTCCTTTCTGTCTCCCGTCTTGTCATTGACCAGATGCATTTTGGCCAAGGACGGCTCCTGAACGATCCGAAATTGCGCGCGACGCGCGCTCTGCGCCACGTGATCAGAAGGCTGCGCCATAAGATGTCTCCCTTTTGGCTGTCTCGATGTCTGCGGGCCGCTGCACCGCACGGTGCTTCAGCCCATTGAATAGAAGATCATTTTGCAGTGCAATGGTCAATGGGTGACCACAAAATATAATGTTATCCATAGTACTACCTAATGACAAAGTCATCAATATTTGCCTGTTTACGTTTCAACGACGGTATGCTATACATACAAACGTCGGGGCGGATGGGGCTCAGTTTGGGAGGACAAATCCTATGCCACACGTGATTGCCCAACACCATGCAATGCAGCGGCGCGAACCGGAGCTGCGCATCGATTTCGCGACGGAAACGGCCCTCAACGACATCCGGCTTCTCCGTCAGGTCGATGGGGACGGCTATCTGCTCGATCTGCCGGATCACAAGACATGGGATGCGACCGCCTGCGCCGAATGCAACCTGACCTTTCTTCGACAGACGCGCCCGCCCGGCACGACGATGAGCCGGGCAATGGCGACCGTCCGCTTTCGCGAGGAAATGCTCGGAGGGTGCCCGCTGGGCATCTTCGATCAGGCGGTCGTTCGATACGCCCGGCGCAATCTGCATCTTGCGGCGCTTACCGCGGCACCGATGTTTGCCCGGCGCGTCGTCACCGATTGCCGGCCGCTGACGGCGGTGACCGCGGTCACCGCCGCGGACAACTGGCCGATCATCGCGTTGCTCACGCGCCTGGGCACCGTGCGCATCCGGCCGGAAATCGCCGCCGACATCCATCCGGTTCTGGGCATGCGGCAAAATCACATCGCCGAGATCGCCGAGCGGCAATTCGGCCCCGGCAACATGCCGATACATTGGGGATTCACGGGCGAAGCGCTGCGCCATCTTCTGATGCTTTCGCACGAGGCGACCAGCGAGCGCGGCCACGCGGTGGCCACCGCGACCGGCACGATGGTCGCCCGCGTCGAGGGTGCGCTGGACGACCCGCGGGGCCGCGACCTCATCTACCGGATGGCGACCAACAGTACCGCGCTGCCGGTCGAAATCACGGAGTTCGATTGAGGCGGGCGGTCCACCCGCCCTTCGCGATCAAGCGGCGGTGATGTATTCGCGCAAGGAGGCGGCTTCGCGCACCGTTTCCTCGATGCGGGTCTTGACCACGTCGCCGATCGAAACGATGCCGGTGACCATGCCGTCGTCGAGCACCGGCACATGGCGGAAGCGGCCGATGGTCATCATCTCCATCAGATCCTCGATCGTGTCGGCCTCGCTGCAGGTCGCGACGGCGCGGGTCATGTAGGCGCTGACGGGACGGGCGAGCGCGGTGACGCTGCCTTCGGCCACGGCGCGCACCACGTCGCGCTCCGACAGGATGCCGGCGAGCGTGCCCATCGCATCGCGCACCACGACGGCGCCGATGCGCCGGCGCGCCAGCAGGCGCGCGGCCTCGGACAATGTGGCATCGGCGGCAATGGCGACGACCTCGCGGCCTTTTTCGCCGAGAATGTTCTTGACCAGCATGGCAGGCTCCTCCGTGACGGCGGCTTGCCGGCTCGAACACACCCGCCCGGGGAAATCACGTCCGCGAACGTCGCGCCGCGGACGAAATTTCGGCGGGCTTTCGCGCCCGGCAAGCGCCGCTGATGGAGCAATGCTGTCCTTATCTCTCGGCGCAATTCAAGGGAAATGATCCGTTCACGGTAAATCCGCAAGATTCGATCCGGCATTGTGCAGTCGCAGCAAAGTGCAGATTCACGCGGGGCCGCGGAATACGCGGAGTTTTGCGAGGTCCCGCGCCGCCGCATGGAATGCCGGCAAGGACGACGCCAAAACTCAGGACCGCGCGATCCATTTCGCCAGCGGACCGAAGGTCAGTCCCTGCACGGTGATCGAAAACGCGACCACCGCATAGGTCACCGACAGCAGCAGCGGACGCTCCGGCCCGGCGGGGAGCGCGAGCGCCAGCGCCAGCGACAGCGCGCCGTGCAGCCCGCCCCAGCCGAGGATCAGCGTCGGCCCTTTCTCGCGATGGCGCAGCCGGTACCAGGCGCCCCAGGGCAGCACCACCGCGAAGCGCGCCAGAAGGACGATGGGGATGGCGGCGGCGAGCAGGCCGAACTGGTGCGGCTGGAACGGCACCGCGATCATCTCGACGCCGAGCAGCAGGAACAGCAGCGCGTTCAAGATCTCGTCCACCAGGGTCCAGAAGGCGGTGAGGTAGCGTTCGGTCTCGCCCTCCATCGCCTTCCTCGCGCGCGGCCCGCCGAACAGCATGCCGGCGCCGACCACGGCGATGGCGCCGGACAGATGCAGCGCCTGCGCCGCGGCATAGCTCCCCATGGCGAGCGCGATGGTGAGCGCGACCTCGACCGCGAAATCGTCCAGCGTGCCCTTCAGGCGGATCGCGAGCGCGCTCAACACCATGCCGAACGCCAGGCCGCCCAGCGCCTCGACCACCACCGCCAGCACGACATGCGACGGCGCGACGCCGCCGCCGCCGCCGGCGGCGAGCGCGACCAGCGCGGTGAAGGCGACGATGCCGACGCCGTCGTTGAACAGCGCCTCGCCCTGGAGCACCACGGTGAGCGCCTTGGACAGCTTCACATGGCGCACGGTGGCGAGCACCGCGACCGGATCGGTCGGGCCGATCAGCGCGCCGAACGCCAGCGCCCAGCCGAGCGGCAGGCCGAGGCCGAGCGCGGCGGCGACCGCCCACAGCCCGACGCCGACGATCGCGATGGAGGCGGCGACGCCCAGCGTCGCCAGCGCGCCGATGGACAGCCAGCGCCGGCGCATCTCGCGCAGATCGACCTGCATGGCGCCCGCGAACAGCAGGAAGGCGAGCAGATAGCCGGTGACCGCGGCGCCGAAATCGATCCGGCCGATCTCGTCCGCGATCCGCCGCGCCAGCGCGATGCCGGGATCCAGCAGCTGGACGACATAGAGCGCCGCCGCGACCGCCAGGCCGGCGAGCAGCATCGCCACGCCATTGGGCAGATGCAGCGTCTTGACGTTCGCCCAGCCGGCGAGCGCCACCACCGTCATCAGCACGGCACAGAGTTCGAACGGCGTCATGCGCTTGTTGTACAGGCCGCTTGACCGCGATCAAAATGCCGCCGGCCGAAGCCGGCGATGGTGCGGCCGCAGCGATTTCCGAAGAGCGCAGATGTACAGGACCATCCTGGTCCCGGGCCTGATCCCGGTGTGCGATCCGCAGGCGATGGACCTGGCGACGCGCCTGGCGCGCCATCTGGGCGCCGGGCGGATCGAATATCTGCATGTCCATCCCGACGCGCGGGAACTGGCGCGCCATACCGCCTCGCTCGACCTGCAATCGGCGGCGTTCGCCGGCCAGGTGTGGGACGCGCTGGTCGAGGGCGACAAGACCTGTACGACGCGGTCGCGCAAGAGTTTCGATACGTTCTGCGCCCGCGACACGCTGACGGGCGAAGGCGCCGTGTCGGCCGCGTTCCGCGAATGCGACGGCAATGCCGGCGACTGCGCCGTCGCCGAAGCCCGCTATGCCGATCTCGTCGTGCTCGGCCGGCCCGGCGCGCCGGAAGATTTGACCGCCGGCGCCGCCGGCGAGGTGCTGGTCGAAAGCGGGCGGCCGGTGCTGCTGACGCCGTCGCAGGCCTGCGCCAATCCGCTCTCGACGGTCGCGATCGCGTGGAAGCAAAGCGCCGCCGCGGCGCATGCGGCGGCGGCGGCCATGCCGCTGCTGAAAAAGGCGCAGCGCATCCACATCGTCAGCGTCGCCGAGAGCGGCGAGGAAGAGGAGGCACGCCGCGCCGCGGAGCGGCTGGCGGCGGCGCTCAGCCGCCACGGCCTGCACCCGAACGCCGTCACTTTGCGCGCCGGCGGGCGCGCGGCGTCGGACGTCCTTCTGGAGGCGGCGGCGCAGACGCTCGAAGCGGGCGTGCTGGTGATGGGCGGCTATGGCCATTCGCGGGCGCGCGAACTGGTGTTCGGCGGCGTCACGCGGGCGGTGCTGCGCGCCGCGCCGCTGCCGGTCCTGCTGGCGCATTAGCGCGCGAGCGGCGCTTGATCCGCCTCAAACACCGCAGCGGCGACGGCGGCGATGCTTGCCGAGACCGGAAGGGAGCGGGATCATGAGCGCAGCCGCCATCGCAAGGCGCCATTTCGATGCGGCGATCGCGGAGGCGCTCGCCGCCGGCTATGACGCCGACAGCACCTGCCGCTATCTGCTGAACGCGGTGGTGGAGAAATATCTGGAGCGCCGCAGCGTCGCCGATGTGCGCGCGGAACTGCTGTTCGTGGCGGAGAACTGCGATCCGGACACGGACTTCATGTTCATGCGGCCTTGAGGCCCCTGTCCGGTCTCTTTGTCCGGCCGGTCGGCGTATCCCGCTTCGTCTGGCCCGCCGCAGTCGCGGGCCGCGCCCCCCTGTATAGGAATTCGAGGCGACACAGGGGATAACGGCGTCCGTGACCACATTCGACATCCTGCAGCGCCTGTTCCTGGCCCTGGCCATCGGCCTGCTGATCGGCGTGGAGCGCGGCTGGCAGGAGCGCGCCGGCCAGGAAGGCTCGCGCGCCGCGCTGCTGAACGCGCCGGCCGGCGGCTATCTGCTGGGCCTCGCCTTCGCCGCCTGCCTGGCCCTGTTCGAATGGCGCCAGGCGCGGGCCGCCGCTTCGAATTCCGCGACCGGAACCATTGCGGGCCTCGTCACCTTCGCCCTGGGCGCCTATGCGCCGAGCGGCAACCAGGCCCTGGCCGGCGCCGCGGCCTGGGCGGCGTTCGACTAGCGCTTGGACTCGCCGCCGCCCGCGACGGCCTGGCCATAGGCGAGCACGGCCGCGAACAGCGCGAAGGATGCGCAGACCAGTCCCAAGAAGAAGGTGTTGACGTCCATGATGAAGCTCTCCCGTTCGACAGAGGCGGGAGTGTTCACGGCGGGCGGCGCGCGCGATTGAGCGAGATCAAAAATGCCGCCGGGTGCGACGCAAGGGCACGATGAAGGCGCGGCTTGGCATCCATCCGCGCCGAACGCCCGACCGTGCCGGCTCGGGCTTCGCCATCTCAGAGTGGGTAGGGCCAATTTGGAAATCTTCGAATTTCACCAAAAAACGGCGCGCCAATGGCGATCCGCCGCACCCGATCGCAGGCCTCGGCCGCCGACATCGCTTAAGCTCCGCGCCAAGCTGTGCAAAACGGCGGCGGCCGCGCATCGGCCGGCCGTCGATCGTCAGGATTCTCGTGCCCATGACAAAAAAGCCATCTGCGCCACCGCGGCGGCCGTCTTGACCCGGATCGACCGGACTTCGAAGAATGCCAACCCGATGGGCAAGCGACGAACGCCATCCTCCTCTTCGCAGCGCCCGATCGAAGCGGCCGACGACGACCTGCTGTTCGAGGCGCTGATCGCGACCGCGGTGGACGGCATCATGGTGATCGACGAACAGGCGATCGTCCGGATCTACAACAAGGCGTGCGAGCGGCTGTTCGGCTATGAGGCCTCGGAGGTGATCGGCCGCAACGTCAAGATGCTGATGCCCGAGCCCTATCACGGCGAGCACGACGAATATGTCGGCCACTACGCGCGCACCGGCGAGAAGCATATCATCGGCATCGGCCGCGAGGTCTCGGGCCGGCGCAAGGACGGATCGGTGTTCCCGATGAACCTGTCGGTGGGCGAAGGCACGGTGCGCGGCGACCGCATCTTCCTGGGGATCATCACCGACATTTCCGAGCGCCAGGCCCAGGACCGCAAAATCCAGGAATTGCAGCTCGAAATGCTGCATGTCAGCCGGCTGACCGACATGGGCCAGGTCGCGGCCGGCCTGGCGCACGAGCTGAACCAGCCGCTGACCGCGATCCTGAACTATGCCAATGCCTGCATCGACCTGGCGGGCGATGCCCATGACGAGAAGCTGAGCGCGATCCTGGGCAAGGTGGCCGAGCAGGCGACGCGGGCCGGCAACATCATCCGCCGCCTGCGCGCCTTCCTGGAGAAGCGCGGCCCCGCCATGACCTCGGCGGACATCGCGCGCGTGGTCGATGAGGCGATCAGGCTCGGCCAGATCAATGCCGCCGAGCGCGGCATCAAGCTGCGCGTCACGATCGAGCGCGACCTGCCGATGGTGCTGATCGACCGCATCCAGATCCAGCAGGTGCTGATCAACCTGCTCAAGAACGCCGCCGAAGCGATGGATCAGGCGCCCCGGCGGGAACTGAGGATCGCGGTCGCGCGGACCGCCGCCGCGACGGTGGAGGTGGCGGTGTCGGATACCGGGCCCGGCATCGCGCCGGACATCGCCGAGAAGCTGTTCCAGCCTTTCGTGACCACCAAGGCGAAGGGCATGGGGATGGGGCTCGCGATCTGCCGCGGCATCGTCGAAGCCCATCACGGACGGCTGAGGCTGGAGCGCAATCCGGACGGCGGCGCCACCTTCCGCTTCACCCTGCAGCCCGCGCCGAATGCCAAGCATGACGCGTGAACCGACCGTCTGCATCGTCGATGACGACGACGACGTGCGCGACTCGCTGGCGATTCTGCTGGGGCGCAAATATTTCGTGCTGACCTTCGCGTCGGGGCGCGCTTTCCTCGATGCCGGGATCAAGGTCGGCAACGCCTGCGTCCTCGCCGACATCCGCATGCCGGAGATGGACGGGCTGACCCTGCAGCGCGAGATCAACCGCACGCTTCCCGGCATGCCGGTGCTGATCATGACCGGGCATGGCGACGTGCCGATGGCGGTACAGGCGATGAAGGAGGGGGCGGTCGAGTTCCTCGAAAAGCCGTTCGAGCGCGAGGTGCTGCTGGCGGCGCTGGAGATCGCGCTGGCGCGGCCGGCAAAGGGCGCCGCGCCGCCGCCCGAAGCGGCCGCGGTGCGCAAGGCGCTGACCGAGCGGGAGAAGGACGTCTACGACCTGCTGGTGCAGGGCCACCAGAACAAGATGATCGCCCACAAGCTCGGAATTTCGACGCGGACGGTCGAGGTGCATCGCAGCCGGGTGATGGACAAGCTGGGGGCGAAGAACCTGGCCGATTTGGTGCGCCTGTCGCTGCGCGACAAGCCCGGATAGCGCCGCCGCGCTACGTACGTGGCGGCTACGTAAGGGGCGGCGCGCGGCGCGCCGTCCACGTACGAAACACTCCCGATTTCGGCGGATGTTGACCTTCGTCAATCTTTCCACACGGACACCGCGATGGAGAGAATGATGAGCGCAGTCGCAATCGCAGCCTATGAGGCCGCGCGGCCCATGGCCGGCGCCGGACATCCGGCGCAGGAGCGGCCGTCGGCGCTGGCCTCGCTCGGCACCGTCGCCCATTTCGCGCGCAACCACACGATCTTCGCCGAAGGCGACGACGCCGAATATTCCTATCGCATCCTGTCCGGCGCGGTGCGGCTGTCGAAGATGATGTCCGACGGCCGCCGCCAGATCGCCGAATTCGCGCTGCCCGGCGACTTCATCGGCATCAACTGGCTGCAGGAGCACGCGATGACGGCCGAGGCGCTCAACGACGTCGCCGCGGTGGCCTATACGCGCGGCCGGCTGGAGCGGCTGGGCGACGAGAGCCGCGAGGTGCGCGCCGAGCTGTTCGCCAATCTGCGCCACGACCTGTGGGCGGCGCAGAACCATCTGGTGATCCTGGGCCGGCAGAGCGCGCTGGAGCGCGTCGCCGGCTTCCTGGTGCAGCTCATGGATCGCAGCAAGAGCCCGGACAGGAGCACGATCGAGGTGCCGATGACCCGCCAGGACATCGCCGACTATCTGGGACTGACGATCGAGACCGTGTGCCGGATGCTCACCAGGCTGAAGACCTCCGGCGTCATCGCCATTCCCGACCGCCACGGCATCGCGGTGCGCAACATGGCAGCCTTGCGCCGCGCCGCCGAACCCGAGGAGTGATCTGCGCAACGCAAGGAGGAGTGCATGCCATGCCTTACAGCGTCGAGGGCTATGAGGACCGCGCCGGCGAATGCGTGAAGCTCGCCAATCTGGCGGCCGATCCGATGGTCCGCACCGAACTGCTCAAGCTGCGCCAGACCTATCTGACCATCGCCGCGCGCCTGCGCCAGCAGGGCTTCGAATCGCGCGCGGCCGAGCGCCGGGACGTCCAGCGCAGGGTGCTGTCATGAGCGCGCGAGGAGGCGCCGGATGAAACACGCGGTCATCGTCGCCCACCCCAATGCGCAGAGCTATACCGCGACCATGACGAGCGCCTATCGCGACGCCGCCGCGGCGCAAGGCGCCAGCGTCGTCCTGCGCGACCTTTATGCGATGGGCTTCGATCCCGTGCTCAAGCCGGGCGAGATCCCCTGGGCGAAGGACTTCGCGCCCGGCGCCGACGTGGTGGCGGAGCGGGCGCTGCTGGCGGATGCCGGGGTCTTCGCCTTCTTCTATCCGATCTGGCTGAATGCGCCGCCGGCGGTCCTGAAAGGCTATCTCGAACGCGTCTTCGGCCTCGGCTTCGCCTATCGCCGCGAGGGCGCCGGCAACGCGCCGCTGCTGAAGGGCCGCAAATTCATCAGCTTCACCTCCTCCGGCGCGCCGACCGAATGGGTGATCCAGTCCGGCGCCTGGGGCGCGATGCGCACGCTGTTCGACAGCCATTTCGCGGCGGTGTGCGGGATGGAGGTGGTCGATCACATCCATTTCGGCGGCGTGACGCCGGGCATCCGCGCGGACTCGGTGCGGGCGGACGCGGAAAAAGTTCGCAAAACCTTCATCACGCATTTCGGCGCCGCGGGCTGAGGGCGATCGGAGCGCATTTCCTCTCCGTGCGAAATGCTAGATTGTCATTCCGGCCAAGCGCAGCGAGAGCCGCGACGACAACCGGAGTTTGGCGGGAGCAGCGCCTTGACCGTCCGCAACCTGGATTTCCTCTTCAAGCCCAAAAGCATCGCGCTGATCGGCGCCAGCAACCGGCCGCATTCGGTCGGCGCGGTGACCGCCGACAATCTGCGCCTGGCCGGATTCGGCGGCCCGATCCTTCCCGTCAATCCGCATCACGGCTCGGTCGCCGGGGCGCTGGCCTACAAGGACGTCGCGTCGCTGCCGCTGACCCCGGAGCTGGCGGTGCTCTGCACGCCGCCCCAGACGGTGCCCGGGCTGATCGCCGAGCTCGGCGCGCGCGGCACCAAGGCGGCGATCGTCATCACCGCCGGCTTCAAGGAAGGCGGCAGCGAGCCGGGCAAGGCGCTGGAACAGGCGATGCTCGACGCCGCCAAGCCGCATCTGATGCGCATCGTCGGACCCAATTGCCTGGGCGTGATCTCCACGCCGGCGCGGGTCAACGCCTCCTTCGCGCAGGCCATGCCGGCCGACGGCAACGTCGCCTTCGTGGCGCAGTCGGGCGCGATGGTCACCACCGTGCTCGACTGGGCGAATGGGCGCGGCATCGGCTTTTCGCATCTGGTGTCGCTGGGCGACATGGCGGATGTCGATTTCGGCGACATGCTCGATTTTCTGGCGACCGATCCGGCGACCGGGGCGATCCTGCTTTATATCGAGGCCGTCACCCAGGCGCGCAAATTCCTGTCGGCGGCGCGCGCCGCGGCGCGGCTGAAGCCGGTGATCGCGATCAAGGCGGGCCGCTCGTCGGCTGCCGCCAAGGCCGCGAGTTCGCACACCGGCGCGCTGGCCGGGATGGACGCGGTCTATGACGCGGCGTTCGAACGCGCCGGCATCCTGCGCGTGAACGACCTGGACGAGGTGTTCGACGCGGTCGAGACGCTGTCCTTCCGGCCCGACATCAAGGGCGGCCGGCTGACCATCGTGACCAATGGCGGCGGCGTCGGCGTGCTCGCCACGGATTCGCTGATCGCCCAGGGCGGCGCGCTCGCGGCGCTGTCGCCGGAGACCGTCGCGAAGCTGAACGCCGTGCTGCCGCCGACCTGGAGCCACGGCAATCCGATCGACATCATCGGCGACGCCGGCGCCAAGCGCTATGGCGACACGCTGGCCATCCTGGGCGCGACGCAGGAGCAGGACGCGATCCTGGTGCTCAACTGCCCGACCGCGGTGGCCTCGGGCATCGCGGCGGCGACGGCCGTCGCGGCCGCCGACATCCAGACGCCCCTGCTGACC
>DASWOE010000272.1:0-2918 GCA_036398875.1 Rhizomicrobium sp. | reverse complement strand
CGGCAGGGCAGCGCGGCGGCGGTCTGGCCGGCCGAGGCATTGGGCGCGCCCGTGTCCAAGGCTTCGAAGCCGGCGAGCGCGCCCGGCGCGGCCGGATCGCGCAGAATCGCGGCGACGCGCGGCGCGGCGCGCGCCAGCGCGCGTCCGTCGGCGTTCGTCGCGGCATAGGCGGCGAGCGCGTCGAGCTTCTTCCTGCGATAGGCGCGCTCGGCGGCGCAGAAGATCGCGTCGCGCCACGCCCCGCCGCCGCGGTCGACGACCGTCAGCACATGCGGCTTCATCCCGTCCGCCGCGCCGGTCCATTTGGGGATCAGGATCACCACCATGATCCATAGCGGGAACATCAGGATCGACAGCCAGAAGCCGCGGCGGGTGACGTATTTGATGAATTCCTGGCGGGCGATGAGGAAGGCGTGGGTCATGCCGCGGCCTTGTCCTGGTTCGCGCCGACGAGCGCGACGAAGACGTCGTGCAGGTCCGGCGGGGCGACGTCGAAATGGGTGAGCGGCACACCCCTCTCGAAACAGGCGGCGAGCAAGGCGCGGCCGTCGTCGCCCTGCGCCAGATCGAGGACCCAATAGGGCCGGCCGGGCGCGGGCGGCGCGGCATGGGTCACGCCGGGAAGCTGCGCCAGGAAGGACAGGTCGCCCTCGCCCGCGATGCGGGCGCGGCGGGGCAGCAGGCCGCGGGCCTCTTCCAGCGTGCCTTCGAACCGCTTGGTGCCCTTGCCCAGGATGAGGAGGCGGTCGCACAGCCGCTCGGCATGCTGCATGGTGTGGGTGGAGAACAGGATGGTCTTGCCCTCGCCCGCCAGGCGGCGGATGAAGGCTTCGAGTTCGGTCTGGTTGACCGGATCGAGGCCGGAGAACGGCTCGTCCAGGATGACGAATTCCGGATCGTGCACGACGGCCGACAGCACCTGGACCTTCTGCGCCATGCCTTTGGACAGGCCCTCGATGCGCACCTGGGCGAAATCCTTCAGGCCGAAATCGGCCAGCAATTCGCGGGCGCGGGCGAGCGCGGGGCCGCGCTTCATCCCCTTCAGCGTCGCGATATAGGCGATGGCGGCGTCGGCGCGCATGCGCTTGTAGAGGCCGCGCTCCTCCGGCAGATAGCCGATGCGCGCGCGCACCTTGGCGATGTCGCGGCCGAGCACGCGGATGGTGCCCTCGTCCGGCGGCAGGATGCCCAGCATCATGCGCAGCGTGGTGGTCTTGCCGGCGCCGTTGGGCCCCAGGAACCCCAGGATCGAGCCGCGCGCGAGGCTGAACGACAGATCGTTCACCGCGGTAAAATCGCCGAAACGCTTGGTGACGCGGGAAAGCTCGACGATCGGTTCTGTCACGGGGAGGTCCGTTGGGGTCGGCGGACCTTAAAGCACTTCGCAGGCCGATTGAATTGGGCAAAAGAAAACCTCCCGCCGCGGGGGGGAGCGGCGGGAGGTCTCGGGGGCGAAGCCGGAGGGGGGAGGGGCTTCGCCCTTGGTGTCAGCGAAAGCCGCCCGATGCGGTGATGCGTTCGCCGGTCAGCCATTGGGAATCGTCGGACGCCAGGAACACCGCGACGCGGGCGATGTCGTCGGGCTGGCCGAGCCGGCCCAGCGTGGCACGCGCCACCATCTGCTTTTCGAACTCGCTGCCGATGACGCCGGCCGTGTGAGCGCCTTCGGTCTCGACCCCGCCGGGGGCGATGGCATTGACGCGGATCCGGCGCGGGCCGAGTTCGACCGCGAGCGCCTCGGTCAGGGTATCGACCGCGCCCTTGGTCGCGGCATAGATCGTGCTGCCGGGCGGCGTCAGCCGGGAGGCGACCGAACTGATGTTGATGATGCTGCCGCCCTTGTCGCCGAAATGCTTCGCCGCTTCCTTGGCGGCGAGCAGGGTGCCGAGCACATTGGTGTCGAACTGGCGGTGGAATTCCTCCTCGCGCACCTCTTCCAGCGGGAAGAAGGCGAACACGCCGGCATTGTTGACGAGGATGTCGGGCGCGCCGAGCGCTTCGACCGTCTCGACGAAGAGGCGCTTGACGTCGGCGGATTTGGCGACGCTGGCCTGGACCGCGACCGCCTTGCCGCCCTTGGCCTGGATCGCGGCGACGACGCGGTCGGCGCCAGCGCGGTCGGAGGCGTAGTTCACCGCGACGGCGGCGCCCTCCGCCGCGAGGCTCTTGGCGATCGCGGCGCCGATGCCCTTGGAGGCGCCGGTGACCACGGCCACCTTGCCCTTGAGTTTGCTCATGACACTGCCCTTGGCTAGATGCTTCGACAGTTAGATAATTGTCGAAACGATGGGTTCAAGGGGGGCGGCCTCACCCCGCAAAAATGGACAAATTTCCGGCAGGACGACGTTTCAGATCTTCCCCAACAGCCCCAGATAGGCGTCGAGCACCGGGCGGTTCAGGGTCAGGTTCATGAACTTGCCGTCGCGCACCGATTCGACCAGGCCGGCGGTCTCCAGCTCCTTCAAGTGATGCGAGAGCGTGGCGGCGGTGACGCCGTGGCGCTCGCGCAGCGCGCTGCACGGCATCGGGCCGCGATAGGCGCCGATCTCCTTCAGGAGCTGATAGCGGCGCGGCTCCGCCAGCGCGCGCGCGATGCGCGCGACGTCCTTGTCGGTGAGCTTGCCGTCCTTCGCCATGACGCCAACGTAATGCCGATGCGCCGCGATTCAAACCGCCGTCACGCGATAGGCGCAGCGGCCGGCGCCGGCCAGGATGTGGGAGATGCGTTCGATGCGCACATCCCTGCCCAGGATGCGCTGGAACAGCGCGAGCTCTTCGCGGCACAGCCCGGTGCACAGCCTTGCGGCGGCGCAGATCGGGCAGTGGTTCTCCACCAGCAGCCAGTCGCCGCCATCGGCGTCGCGCCGCACCTGCGCCATATAGCCTTCGGCGCTGCGGATCTTCGCCAGCGCGTCGAG
>DASWOE010000271.1:0-3006 GCA_036398875.1 Rhizomicrobium sp. | reverse complement strand
GCAGCTGCCGATCCTGGCGCTGGCGCTTTTCGGCGCCGAGGTCGAGCACCCGACCTCGCGCGGCGCCACTAGGGTGGTGACGGGCGAGCGCGATATCGCCGCCGCGATGCTCGACTTCGCGGCGCCGGCCAGAAGCTGACTCGCCCGGCGTCAGGCCTTCTCGCTGTCCAGCTGCGTCATCATCGGCGCGGCATAGCGCGTGCCGGCGATGGCGCCGTCCGGCGCGACGGCGTCGATGGCCTTGAGCTCGTCGTCCGACAGCGTCACGTCGAGCGCGCCCAGCGTCTCGGCCAGGCGGTCGCGCCGGCGCGCCCCGATCAAGGGCACGATGTCGCTCCCGCGCCCCAGCGCCCAGGCGATGGCGAGCTGCGCCACCGTGATCGCGCGCCCCGCCGCGATGTCCGCCAGCCGCTTCACCAGGGCCTCGTTGCGCTTCAAATTCTCGCCGACGAAACGGGGAAAGAACGGCCGCTCGCCGGTCTTGCCCTCGACCGTCTGTGTGCTGATCAATCCGCGCGACAGCACGCCATAGGCGGTCACGCCGACGCCCAGCTCGCGCAAGCCGGGCAGGATGGCGGCCTCGACCATGCGCGTGACGATGGCGTATTCGATCTGCAGGTCGCACACCGGCGTCACCGCATGGGCGCGCCGCACGGTCTCGGCCGAGACTTCGCTGAGGCCCAGATGGCGCACATAGCCCGCCTGGATCAGCTCGGCGACCGCGCCGGCGGTGTCCTCGATCGGCACGGCGGGATCGAGCCGCGCCGGGCGATAGACATCGACATGATCGGTGCCCAGCCGCTTGAGCGAATAGGCCAGCGCCGTCTTCACCGCCGCCGGCCGCGCGTCATAGCCGAGCCAGTGCCCGTCGGGCCCGCGCTGCGCGCCGAACTTGACGCTGACGACCGCCTTGTCGCGGCGGCCCTTCAGCGCCCGGCCGATCAGCATTTCGTTGTGCCCCATGCCGTAGAAATCGCCGGTGTCGATGAGGTCGATGCCGGCGTCCAGCGCGGCATGGATGGTGGCGATGCTCTCGCCCTCGTCGGCGGGGCCGTAGAAATCCGACATCCCCATGCAGCCGAGCCCGATGGCGGATACCGCCGGACCGGTTTTCCCGAGCTTTCGCCGTTCCATCGCCGTCTCCTGATCTGTCGCGCATTGAACCATGCGAACGAACAGGGCACAAAGTCCAGCATGAGCGTCGGCGCGATTCGCATCCTTGGCCTCGATCCCGGGCTCGCCCGGATGGGCTGGGGCGTGATCGCGGTCAGAGGCTCGCGGCTGGATCATGTCGCCCATGGCGTGATCGCGACCCGCGCCGCCGACGGCCTCGGCGCCCGCCTGCTGGCGCTGCACGCGGCGTTGGCCGCGGTGATCGCCGAGCAGCGACCGGTCGCCATCGCGGTCGAGATGGCCTTCGTCGCCAAGGATCCGTCCGCCGCGCTCAAGATCGGCCATGCCCGCGCCGTCGCGCTGCTGGCCGCCGCCCAGGCGGGGCTGGAGATCGCGGAATACGCCCCCAACCACATCAAGAAATCCGTCGTCGGCGTCGGCCACGCCCGGAAGGAACAGGTGCAGGCCATGGTGAAGCGCCTGCTGCCGACCTGCCGCGTGGCGCAGGCCGATGCCGCCGACGCGCTCGCCTGCGCCATCGCGCACGCCCATCTCGCCGGCACGCGGGCCCGGATGCTTGTGGCGCTCGCCTCATGATCGGGAAACTGACCGGTATCGTGGACTCGGTTGCCGAGGATCATTGCATCCTCGACGTCGTCGGCGTCGGCTATCTGGTGCAGTGTCCGTCCTCGACGCTGGCGAAGCTGTCGGCCGGCGCGCACGCCTCGCTGATGATCGAGACCAAGGTGTCGGACGACGCCATCCGCCTCTACGGCTTTCATTCGGCGGAGGAGCGCGAATGGTTCCGCCTGCTCCAGACGGTGCAGAATGTCGGCAGCCGCGTCGCGCTCAACGTGCTTTCCGCGCTGTCGAGCCGCGAGCTGGAGCGCGCTTTGGCGCTCTCCGACAAGGCGATGATCGGCAAGGCGCAGGGCGTCGGCCCCAAACTCGCGCTGCGCATCGTGACCGAATTGAAGGACAAGGCACCCGCCATGATGCTGCGCGGCCATGACGGGGACGGCGTTGCTGCGCCGGCGGTCGCGCCGCGCGGGCCGGAGGCCGACGCCGTCGCCGCGCTCGTCAAGCTCGGCTACGGCGCGAGCCAAGCCGCCGAAATGGTCGCCCGCGCCGCCAACGATCTGGGTCCGGCCGCGCCGGTCGATGCGCTGCTGCGCGAAAGTTTGCGGGCGATGGGGCGATGAACGGGCATCAACAACGGGCCGAAACGGTAGAATAAATGGCAGCGCCAAAAGCTAAGGCGGAAATCGACCGCCTCGTCACGCCGGAGCGCGGCGAAGAAGATTCGCTCGAAGCCTCCCTGCGTCCGAAACGGCTCGCCGATTTCGTCGGCCAGCAGCAGGCGCGCGAGAACCTTTCGATCTTCATCCAGGCCGCCAAGGCGCGCGGCGAGGCGCTCGACCATGTCCTGTTCTCCGGCCCGCCGGGCCTGGGCAAGACCACGCTGGCGCAGATCGTGGCGCGCGAGCTCGGCGTCAATTTCCGCTCGACCTCGGGGCCGGTGCTGGCCAAGGCGGGCGACCTCGCCGCCATCCTCACCAATCTGGAGCCGCGCGACGTGCTCTTCATCGACGAGATCCATCGCCTCTCGCCGGCGGTCGAGGAAATCCTCTATCCGGCGATGGAGGATTACGAACTCGATCTCGTCATCGGCGAGGGGCCGTCGGCGCGCTCGGTCAAGATCACGCTCAATCCGTTCACCCTGGTCGGCGCCACCACGCGCTCGGGCCTCATCACCACGCCCCTGCGCGACCGCTTCGGCATCCCGGTGCGGCTCAATTTCTATTCGGCGCAGGAACTGCTCGCCATCGTCGAGCGCGGCGCCCGCGTGCTGGGCCTGCGGCTCACGCCCGAAGGCGCGCGCGAGATCGCGGG
>DASWOE010000270.1:0-13481 GCA_036398875.1 Rhizomicrobium sp. | reverse complement strand
ACAGGTCGAACAGCGCCGCCGCGGCGAACAGCCCGGCGACGCCGCTCGCCGGCCACAAGGCCGGCCAGACGCGCTCCCAGGCGAGCGCGAGCCGCGACAGGGCGACGGACCGCGCGGTCGCGTCAGTCCGCAAGCCAGTCTGGAATTCGCTCGGATCCGAATAATGCGTCATCGTCCTGCCGGGGCCGCACCACGCTCCACTGGGCGCCCTTGACGAGCACTTCCGGCGCGAGCGGCCGCGCATTGTAAGCCGAAGCCATCACCGCGCCATAGGCGCCGGCGCTCAGGATCGCCACGAGATCGCCGGATTCGAGTTCGGGCATCTCGCGGTCGGCGGCGAAAATGTCCGAAGTTTCGCACACCGGACCGACCACGTCGTAGCGCGCGCGTGGCGTGTCGGGGCGGCCTTCGTCGATGCGCACGATCTCGTGATGGGAATCGTACAGGGCCGGGCGGATCAGGTCGTTCATCCCGGCATCGATGATGGCGAAGGTCTTGGCCTCGCCGGTCTTCACATAGAGCACCCGGCTCACCAGGATGCCGGCATTGGCCGCGATCAGCCGACCCGGCTCCAGGATCAGCCGGCAGCCCATATCCTGGGTCAGCCGCGTCGCCAGCGCGCCATAGGCTGACGGATCGGGCGGCGGCGCATTGTCGGTGACATAGGGCACGCCCAGCCCGCCGCCGAGATCGAGGCGCGAAATCGCATGGCCGTCGGCGCGCAATCGGCCGGTCAGATCGACCACCTTGCGGAACGCCAGTTCGAACGGCTCCAGCTCGACGATCTGGCTGCCGATATGGACATCGATGCCGACGATCTCGATGCCCTTCAGCGTCGCCGCCAGCGCAAAGGCCTGCCGCGCGCGCGACCATGGGATGCCGAACTTGGTCTCCGCCGTGCCCGTCGTGATCTTGGCATGCGTCCTGGCATCGACGTCGGGATTGACGCGCAAGGTGACGGACGCGCGCTTGCCCAGGCCGCGCGCCACCTCGTCGAGGGCCAGAAGCTCGGGCTCGCTCTCGACGTTGAACTGATAGATGCCGGCCTCGAGGCCCAGCGCCATCTCGGCTCGGGTCTTGCCGACGCCGGAAAACACGATGCGCTCCGCCGCAATGCCGGCGCGCAGGGCTTTGCGCATCTCGCCGCCCGACACGACATCGGCGCCGGCCCCCAGCCGGGCCAGCGTCTTCAGCACCGCGATATTGCCGAGCGCCTTGACCGAGAACGCGACCAGCGCATCTTTCGGCAGCGCCGCCGCGAACATCTTGTAGTGCCGTTCGAGCGTGGCGCTGGAATAGCAATAGAACGGCGTGCCGACCGCCTCCGCCAGGACGTTCAGATCGACATCTTCGGCATGCAGCACACCGCCCGTGTAGCCGAAATGGTTCATAGGCCCTGCTGCTGCGGCGTCGGCGGCTTGGACGGATCCTTCTGGCCCTTGGGCGTCGGCTTGCCGTCCGGCATGACGAGATCGCTCTTCACCCCGCAACCGGCGAGCGAAAGCGAGAGGACCATGGCCAGCAGGAGTTTGGGGCTCATTTCAACTTCTCCCGCCAGAAAAACAGCTGCTCGCGCACGCGGTCCGGCGCGGTGCCGCCAAAGCTCATCCGCGCCTTGACGGACGCCTCCAGCGACAACACCTCGAATACCTGCGCGGTGATCTGCGGCTCGACGGCCTGCATTTCGCTCAGCGGCAGCTTTTCGAGCGGCAGGTTCATATCCTCCGCCCGCTTGACGATCGCGCCCGCGATGTGATGCGCCTCGCGGAAGGGCTTGCGCAGTGTGCGCACGATCCAGTCGGCGAGATCCGTCGCGGTCGGATAGCCGGCTTCGGCCGCCGCGCGCATTGCCTCGGGGTTCACGCGCATGTCGGCGATCATCGCCGCCATCGCGGCGAAGCAGACCTCGATCGTGTCGGCGGCGTCGAACACGCGCTCCTTGTCTTCCTGCAGGTCGCTGCCATAGGCGAGCGCCAGGCCCTTCACCACCGTCGCCAGCGCCACGAAGTCGCCGAGCACGCGCCCGGTCTTGCCGCGGATCAGCTCGGCCGCGTCGGGATTGCGCTTCTGCGGCATGATCGAGGAGCCGGTGGTGAACGCGTCCGACAGCCGCGCGAAGCCGAAGGCCGGGGTCGACCATTGCACGATCTCGCCGGCCAGCCGCGACAGATGCGTCGCCGCGATGGTCGCGGCGGCGAGATATTCCAGCGCGAAGTCGCGCGCCGACACGGCGTCGAGCGAATTGCGCATCGGCCGCGCGAAGCCCAGCGCCTTGGCCGTCACGTCGCGGTCGATGGGGAAGGGCGTGCCGGCCAGCGCCGCGGCGCCGAGCGGGCTCTCGTTCAGGCGCCTGCCGCAATCGGAAAAGCGCGTGCGGTCGCGCCAGAACATCTCGATATAGGCGAGGCAGTGATGCCCGAAGGTCACCGGCTGCGCCGGCTGCATATGCGTATAGCCCGGCATGATGGTGGCGAAATGGATCTCGGCTTGCGCGAACAGCGCGCGCTGCAGGCCCTCCAGCCCCGCCTCCGCCCGGGCGCAGGCCTCGCGCACCCACAGCCGCAAATCGGTGACGACCTGGTCGTTGCGCGAGCGCGCCGTGTGCAGCCGCCCGGCCGCGTCGCCGATCAGCTCTTTCAGGCGCGATTCGATGTTGAGATGGATGTCCTCGAGCTGGCGGCTGAAAACGAACGCGCCGTCGGCGATCTCCTTCTCGATCGCGTCCAGGCCGCCCAGGATGGCCTCGCAATCGGCGTGGCCGATGATCTGTTGCAGCGCCAACATGCGGGCATGGGCCCGGCTTCCGGCGATGTCCTGGGCGGCCATCCGTTTGTCGAAATCGATGGAGGGCGTTATGACCTCCATGATGGATGCGGGAGAGCCCTCGAACCGGCCGCCCCACATTTTGTTCTGAGCCATGAGATGCCCGTGACGCTTAGCCGTGTGAAACTATACGCGATCGCCGCCGCCCTCGCCGCGTTCGCGCTGGCCGTCGTTCTATATTGGAATTGGGCGAGACCTGTAAACGCAAGCGCCGGGCCTCCGGCCTCCCTGGCCCCGTTTGCGGCGGAAAAGGCGCCGGGCGCCGTGCCCCAGGTGGCGATCCTCAGCGGCGCGGGGACACGCGTTCCGCTGGCGGCCTTCAAGGGCAAATATGTCCTGCTCAATCTATGGGCGACCTGGTGCGCGCCCTGCGTCAAGGAATTGCCGGCCCTGGCGAAGCTCAAGGCCTCCGTTCCGGGCGGGCATTTCGACGTGGTCGCGGTCGATGTCGGCCGGGGCACCCCGGCCGATGCGCGCGGTTTTCTCGACGCGCACGGCGCCCAGGCGCTCGGCACATATGTGGATTCCAACCTGGCGCTGCTCAGGGCCTTCGGCGCCTTCGGCCTGCCGCTGACCGTGCTGATCGATCCGCAGGGGCGCGAGATCGGCCGCGCCGTCGGTCCGGCGGCCTGGGATTCGCCCGACGCCATGACCTATTTCCGCGCCCTGTCCGAGGCGCGCGCGGCGTCGTAGTCGGCCCATAGCGGCGCGCAATCGACGACGCCGCGCTCGGCCATGGCGCGATCGATCGCCATGACGGTCAGGCCCGCTTCCATCGACTCGTACGGGGTCACGGGAAACACAGCGCCCGTTTCCAGCGTCGCGCGCAGGTCGCGCGCCATCGCCTGGTCGGCGCCATTGTGGTTGTCGGCGGTGCGGGTCGCGAAATCGAGGCGCTCGGGCTTGTCCTTGCTCATGGCGCGGCGGACCATCAGCGTGTTGCGCACCAGATCGGCCAGCAGCGTCCCCTCCGTGCCCGCGACATACCAGCGCCGCTCGCCCAGGGCGACATGGGTGTTGGAATGGAAGGCGAGCTGGAAGCCGTTTTCATATTCGACCAGCGCGGTCTGGTGGTCGGTCACGTCCATGTCGGCGTGGAAGGCGTCGTTGGCGCCGGCCCAGCCGGCATCGCCGACGGCATAGGCCGGCGCGCCGTCGCTATAGGTCCGGGGCACGTTGTCGCGTCCCGCGTGGAAAATGCGCCTGCCGCCGAAGCTTGCGACGCGCGCCGCCCGCGCCCGCGCCAGCCGGCCGAAGATGTCGAAGTCGTGGCACACCTTGTCGAGGAAATAGGATCCGCCCCATTCCTGTTTGCGCCGCCAGTTGCGCGCCAGATAGCCGCCATGCTCGGGCGGCAGATGCTCGGTCGCGTCCATGGAGACGAGGTCGCCGAGCTGGCCGGAATCGATGCGGGCGATGGTCTCGCGCACGATCGGCATCGAGCGCATGACGAGGCCGATGAACAGCGGCGGCGTCTTCCTGTCGGCCAGATGCCGCGCCAGCGCGAACGTCTCTTCCTGCGTCCGCACGATCGGCTTCTCGGCGAAGATCGCAAAGCCCGCCGCGAACGCCGCCAGCAGATGCTCGTAATGCAGATGATTGGGCGAGCCGATCATCACCAGATCGAACGGCCCGTCGCGCAGAAGCGCCGGCACGCTCGCATAGGATCTGCCCGACGCTATGTCGCGCTCGGCCAGGATCGGCAGGCCGACCGGCCGCGGATCGACATAGCCGGCGAGATCGAAGCGCCAGCCGACCTCTTGCATCGCGCGCAGCACATGCGCGATGCGCTGGCCCAGCCCGATGACGCCGATGCGACGGGGTTTCATGGCGTCACGCTAGCGGCAGAACCGCCCGGACGGAAGGTTGGCCATTGGCGCCGATGCCGGCCCGGTACAGAGTCGAACTCTTGTCCGGGAGAACGTCCATGCTCGCGCTTTACACCGACACGTTGAGCGTCGCGGCCGGCGATCCCTTCGTCATCCATGCCAGCGCCGATGCCGGTCCCTGCCGCCTGGAGATCGCCCGTGTCGGCGCCGCGCGCGACATCGTGTTCGTCCGCGACGGGGTCCATGTCGGCATCCATCCCGTGCCGGACGGCGCGGATCGCAATGGCTGCCGCTGGCCCGCCCTGCTGCGCGTCGAAACCGGCGGCGACTGGCGCAGCGGCTATTACGATATCGTCCTGCGCGACGAAGCGGGCCGGGAGGCGCATCACTTCGTCTGCGTGCGGCCGGGCGCGGACAAGGCGCGCATGGTGCTGGTTCTCGCGACCAACACGCTGCACGCCTACAATTACTGGGGCGGCGCGTCCGCCTATTGCCATGTCGAATCGCTGATGCGGCGGGAGAAACCGCTTGCCGAGGCGATGGAAGGCGCCATCGGCGTGCTCTCCACCCAGCGCCCGTTCCCGCCGCTGCTTCTGGCTCCGCCGCCGGACATGCCGCGCCTCGTCAATCTGCGCCCGCGCGGGTTCGAGGAACGCAGCTGGGCCAGCGCCGATCCGGGCTGGTCGCGGGCCCATCGCCAGTCGCCCTATGACGGCTCGGCCGGCTATCTGAACAAATGGGAGCATGCCTTCACCCGCTGGGCCGAGGGCGAGGAAAAACGCGTCTTCGACTATCTCACCGATTACGACCTCGATCGCGATCCGGCGGCGCTGGACGGCTACGGCGTGGTGGTCCTCGTCGGGCACAGCGAATACTGGTCCGGTCCGCAGCGCGACGCGCTTGAGAATTTCGTCGATCGCGGCGGCAGGCTGGCGATCTTCTCCGGCAACACGGCGTTCTGGAAGGTGCGCTGGGAGGACGGCGGCCGCACGCTGGTCTGCCACAAATGGAAGGGCGACGGCGAAGCCGTCCCGGATGCCGCCAAGACGCATCTGTGGTCGCATCCGGTATTCGCGCGGCCGGAAGCTCAGATCACGGGTCTGAGCTTTCTCTATGGCGGCTATCATCGCCTGGGGCTTTGCGCCGCGCGAGGGCAGGGCGGCTATACGATCTACCGCGAGAAGCATTGGGCGCTGGCGGGGACGGACCTGTTCTATGGCGACGTGGTCGGCGCGGATATTCCGCTGATCGGCTATGAGAATGACGGCTGCCCGCTGCGCTTCGACGCCGACGGCCTGCCCGCGCCCGATGGCGGCGCCGGCGTGCCGGTCGGTCTGGAGATCATCGCCTTCGTCCCGGCGGTGTTCGCCGAGGGAGCCGACAATCCCTATCGGCCGCTGATCCCGCCGGAACGGATGGATGTCGTCGCGCGCGCCGCCTATGGCGACGACAGCCCGGAAACGCAGGCGCGGGTGTCGCGCGGCCACGCGGTGATGGCGTGCTTCCGGCGCGGCAAGGGCGAGGTCTTCAACGCCGGCACCACCGAATGGGCGCACGGCCTTGCCGCACGCGATCCCTTCGTCACCCGCATCACGCGCAACGTGCTGAATCGATTCCTGGCTTAGCTACCGGGTCGGGACCGGGTGGTCGCCGCGATAGTCGTAGAAGCCGCGCCCGGTCTTCTGGCCCAGCCAGCCGGCCTCGACATATTTCACCAGCAGCGGGCAAGGGCGGTACTTCGAATCGGCGAGGCCCTCATACAGGACCTGCATGATCGACAGGCAGGTATCGAGCCCGATGAAATCGGCGAGCTGCAGCGGCCCCATCGGATGGTTGGCGCCCAGCCGCATCGCGGTGTCGATCGCCTCGACGTTTCCGACGCCCTCATACAGCGTATAGACCGCCTCGTTGATCATCGGCTGCAGGATGCGGTTGACGATGAAGGCCGGGAAGTCCTCGGCATAGGCCGCAGTCTTGCCGACGCGCCGCACGATCTCCAGCGCCGCCTGGAAGGTCGCGTCGTCGGTGGCGATGCCGCGGATGACCTCCACGAGCTGCATCAGCGGGACCGGATTCATGAAATGGATGCCGATGAAGCGCTCCGGCCGGTCGGTCGCGGTGGCGAGGCGCGTCACCGAAATCGAGGAGGTGTTGGTCGCCACCAGCGTCTGCGGACCGAGCCGCGGGCACAGATCCTGGAAGATCCTCTTCTTGACCGCTTCGTCTTCCGTCGCCGCTTCGATGACGAGGTCGCGGTCCTTCAGGTCGTCGAGCGCGGTGGTGGTGCGGATGCGCTTCATCGCCGTGGCGACCTGATCGTCCGTGATCAGGCCCCTTGCCGCCTGGCGGTGCATGTTCTTGTCGATGCGATCGAGCGCCTTGCCGAGCTGCTCCTTGTTGATGTCGTCCAGCACCACGTCATAACCCGCCAGGGCGAGCACATGTGCGATGCCGTTGCCCATCTGGCCCGCGCCGATTACGCCGATGCGTTCGATTGCCATGTGCTTCTGTCCTTGTTGGCCTAGTAGCCAAGCTTGGTGAGCTCTTCGTCCATTTCGGGGATCGCCTTGAACAGGTCGGCGACCAGGCCGTAATCGGCCACCTGGAAGATCGGCGCCTCTTCGTCCTTGTTGATCGCGGCGATGACTTTGGAATCCTTCATGCCCGCCAGATGCTGGATCGCGCCGGAAATGCCGACCGCGATGTAGAGATCGGGCGCCACCACCTTGCCGGTCTGGCCGACCTGATAGTCGTTGGGCACGAACCCGGCATCGACCGCGGCGCGCGAGGCGCCCACGGCGGCGTGCAGCTTGTCGGCGATCTTGTCGAGCAAATGGAAATTGTCGCCCGACTGCATGCCGCGCCCGCCGGAGATGACAATCTTGGCGGCGGTCAGTTCGGGCCGCTCCGATTTGGACAATTCCTCGCCGGCGAATTTCGAAAGCCCCGGATCGGACGCGGCGGCGATCTTCTCGACCGTGCCGCTGCCGCCGTCGCCGGCCGGCTTGAAGGTCGTGGTGCGCACCGTGATCACCTTCTTGCCGGCGCCGGCCTGCACGGTGGCGATGGCGTTGCCGGCATAGATCGGCCGCTCGAACGTATCGGGGCTCACGACCTTGATGATCTCGCTGATCTGCGCGACGTCGAGCTTGGCGGCGACGCGCGGCATGTAGTTCTTGCCGTTGGTCGTGGCGGGGCTGAGGATCGCGTCATATTTGTCCGCCAGCGACAGGATCAGCGTCTCCATCGTCTCGGCGACCATCTTGGCATAGAGCGGGTCGTCGGCGAGCAGCACCTTCTCCACGCCGGCGAGCTTGGCGGCGGCCTGCGCCACCGCGCCGGCATCGGATCCGGCCACCAGGACGTGAACCGGCGTCGATATCTGCGCCGCGGCGGTGACGGTCTTGGCGGTCGCCTCTTTCAGCGTCTTGTTGTCGTGTTCGGCGATGACGAGCGCGGCCATGTCAGATCACTCCGGCTTCGTTCTTGAGCTTGTCGAGCAGCTCGGCCACGGTCTTCACCTTGATGCCGGCCTGGCGCTTGGGCGGTTCGGTCACTTTCAGGACCTTCAGCTTGGGCGCGGTATCGACGCCGTAATCGGCCGGGCTCTTCTCGTCGATCGGCTTCTTCTTGGCCTTCATGATGTTGGGCAGCGAGGCGTAGCGCGGCTCGTTCAGGCGCAGATCGACGGTCATCACCGCCGGCAACTTGACCTCCACGGTCTGCAACCCGCCGTCGATCTCGCGCTCGATCTTGGCGCTGTCGGCCTCCAGTTCCAGCTTGTGGGCGAAGGTGCCCTGGGCCCAGCCCAAGAGCGCCGCCAGCATCTGGCCGGTCTGGTTGGAATCGTCGTCGATCGCCTGCTTGCCCGCGATCACCAACGACGGCTTCTCCGCCTCGCAGATGGCTTTCAGGATCTTGGCCACCGCCAGCGGCTCGACCTCGGCATCGGTCTTCACCAGGATGCCGCGGTCGGCGCCCATGGCCAGCGCGGTTCGGATGGTCTCGGACGCCTGTTGCGGCCCGATGGAAACGGCGATCACTTCCGTGGCCTTGCCTTTTTCCTTCAGCCGCACCGCTTCCTCGACGCAGATCTCGTCGAACGGGTTCATGGACATCTTGACGTTGGCGAGGTCCACGCCGGTCTGGTCCGCCTTCACGCGGACCTTGACATTGTAGTCGATCACCCGCTTGACGGGCACCAGCACTTTCATGAGTTCGAAAATCCCTGAACGACGGCGGTTGTTTAGCGTAGGCGGCGCACGCGATGCGCCGCGATCCTGGTAACCCGCCCCCCTTTTTTGCGGCGCAAAAACTAGGACCGCCGCCGACCCGATGTCAACGAAGCGTCATTCCGGTTTCTTTGGGGAAACAAGGGCAACGATTCCCTCGCAAATCTTGGTTGCATCGCAGCAATTTGCATAAGGACGCGTCATTCCGCCGCAGCGGGCGCGCTTCCGCTGAAGAGACTGCTCATGCGATTGCGAAAGCCTTGAGCGCCACCGCCTTCGCGCCGCGTCCTTGGCGCGTCGCGTGTCGTGGCATCGGCTATTTCAGCGTCTGCAGATAGGCGACGACGTCGTCCTGTTGCGCGCCGCTGGAAATCCCGCCGAACGCCATCTTGGTGCCGGGCACCAGCCGCTGCGGCCCGGCGACCCAGAGCTTCAGCTTGTCCGCCGTCCAGGTGATGCCGGAATTCTTCAGGGCGCCGGAATACATGAAATTCGGAAGCGACGCCGCCTTGCGGCCCGCCACGCCGAACAGATCGGGGCCGAGGCCGTTGGGCCCGCCCTTCGTCACGGTGTGGCAGATGGCGCAGCGGGCAAAGACGGTCTGACCGCGTCCGGCGTCGCCGGCGGCCAGGGCCGGGGCGGCCGTCAAGACGGTGAGCGCCGCGGCGATAAGCAAGGACCTGCGCATGAAATACTCCGAAAATGCGATCGCCCATCATACCCCAAAAGGGGCACGCGACAGAACGCGGTCCCTTGCACGGCCGTCGCAGGCGCAAGGCTTTGCGTCGCATGCTCAGAGCGATGCGGCAGCGGCCGATGGGCGAAGTGGGGCATGGGCGTGCGACAAAGCCGCTGCGCCGCCGCCCGGGCCGGGGTAGGAAGGGGAATGTCGTCCGCCCCTCCCGCCGGCGCGCGCCGGGTCGAACTGATCGCGTTCTTCGGCGCCTTGACGGCATTCGCGCCGCTCTCGACCGACATGTATCTGCCGGCGATTCCCTCCATCGCGCACGACTTCCACGCCACGATCGGCGCCGCCGAGCATACGCTGACGGCCTTCTTTCTCGGTTTCGCGCTCGGCCAGGCGCTGTTCGGGCCGCTGGCGGATCGTTTCGGGCGGCGCGGGCCGCTGTTGTGGGGACTGGCCATCTATGTCGCGTCCTGCATCCTCTGCGCCGCGACCGCCGCCGTGCCGCTCCTCACCGTGCTGCGTTTCCTTCAGGCCGTCAGCGCTTGCGCCGGCGCGGTCATCGCGCGGGCCTGCGTGCGCGATCTGTTTGCGCCCGACGAAGCGCCGCGCATCTATGCCTTCATGATGCTCGTGATGGGCATGGCGCCGTTATTGGCGCCCCTGCTCGGCGGCTATCTGCTGATCGCGTTCGGCTGGCGCGCGATCTTCCTGACCCAGGGCCTGCTGGGCGTCGCGGCGATCCTGGTGACCCTGTTCCGGTTGCCGGAGAGCCATGCCGGGCCGCGCCGCGCCCTGCACCTGGCGACGATCTTCGTCGATTATGCGCGCATCGCGGTGGATCGCCGCTTCATCGGCTATGTGCTCGCGGCATCGACTTCGGCCGGCGGGCTGTTCGCCTATGTCACCGGCAGCCCGCACGTCTTCATCGACATCTTCCATGTGCCGGCGCAGCGTTTCGGCTGGTTCTTCGGCACCAACGCGCTCGGCCTGGTGGGCTTCTCGCAGCTCGCCGGCCGGCTGCTGCGAAGCCGCAAGGCGGCCCATGTCCTACTGGCGGCCCAGTCGGGACAGGCCTGCGCCGGCATTCTGCTGCTCGTTTTTGCGCTCACCGGGATCGGCGGCGTGTGGGGGATCGCGGCCGGCCTGTGGTTCTATGTCGGCTTGAACGGCGCGGTGATGCCGACCGCGAGCGGCCTCGCCATGCGTCCCTTCAGCCTCAATGCCGGGATGGCCTCGGCGCTGCTGGGCACCTTCCAGTTCGGCCTCGCCACCGTGACGTCGCTGGTCGTCGGAGCGCTGCATCAGACGAGCGCGCTGCCGATGGCCGCCGTCATCGCCGTCTGCGGCGTCACCGGCCTGACGTTCAACCTCTTGCTGAGCCCCAAACCGGCCTAACGGCCGGCGCCCGATTTCGCCGTTTCGATCGCGGCGCGGAAGGCCAGCGGATCGGCGATGCTGGGCAGCTCGACATGGTCCACGCCCGTCCCCTCGATGCGCAGATGGCCATAGCCCAGAAGCTGGCCCCAGAAATTCTGCGTCACCCGCACGCCTTCGATATTGGGCAGCGCCACCTCGAACGTCTTGAGCGTGAACAGGCCCTCCTTCACCACGAAGCGGTGGGTCGTTACGCCGATCTCGGTGGTCCATTTGCGCACCATCATCCGCACGAAGACGATGATGCCGATCAGGCACCACCACAGGAAGATCAGCGCCAGCCAGGCTTTGAGGCTGTACCACCAATGAAAATGCGCCCGGGCGATCAACACCTCGCCCCGGCCGAGCGACTGCTCGATATACGCCATGAACCCCTCCGAAAACCGCAACGCCACTTTAGCGTATCGCGGCCAAAATGCATGGGGTCGGTTCCGCCCGGCGTCGCGGCTGCGCGGCCTTGCGCGCGCGGATATTGAAAGTAATCGATGTATTTGCGCCGGATATATAAGTATATATAGCCTGAATTCGAAAGAAAATGGGGCAATCCCGATGAAGTTTATTGCTGTCCTTATTTTCGTTCTTTCTTTGGGCGTATTCGTCACCGTCCCGTCCGGGACGTCCCTTGCCGCAACGCCGGCGTCGTTGGGCTGTCAGGCGCGATATCTCCGCGAGGCCGCCAGGGAGGTGCGCGACCAGTCAGGTACGGCGCACCAGCCGAACGGTCCGGTGATCGGTACCGGCAAGGGACCGGTCGGCCTGTATGTGATCGGCGGGCATGGCCCATACTGCCGCGGCCTTGGAATTTGCTTCATCAAGGGGCACCGAGACAGAGGTCCCCATTGTTGGTCCTGCACCGAAGGCGAGATCACGCGTGGCGACGACGGCACGGTGCTGCTCGAATTCCCGGCAACGCGTGCGCGCGGGGGCGACGATCGATTTGTCATCGACGAGGATCTCCCGATTCCCATCGACGTGGCGCGCCGATTGGGCGCCCGTGGCGATTTGGCGGTGATGCGCGGTGTCTACCGGGCGCGCTGGGTGCGGAAGGGACGCATAGTCAGCGTCGGCCTTCGGATCCGCGGCGAATGGGCGGGCGGATATCGGGGCGGCAACCGCGACGACGCTCCGCAACGACCGAATTGAGAACGGCGCGGCGTCGCGTCACGCTTCGTCGTGATCCGGGAGCAGCACTTCGCGCAATCCCTTGTGGTTGGGCTTGGAGACCACGCCGTCATGCTCCATGCGCTCGATCAGGCTGGCGGCCTTGTTGTAGCCGATCTGCAGCCGGCGCTGCAGATAAGACGTCGTCGCCTTGCGCTCGCGGGCCACGATGGCCAGCGCCTTGTCGTAGAGATCGTCGCCCGATTCCGAATTGCCGCCGCCCGACGCCATCAAGGCATAGGGATCGTCGCTCTCCTCGTCCGGCTCCTCGGTCACCGCTTCGAGATAATCTGGCGTGCCCTGCGTCTTGAGGAAGCGCACCACGTCCTCGACCTCGCGGTCGGTCACGAACGGTCCGTGGATGCGCCGGATCCGCCCGCCCGCCATCATGTAGAGCATGTCGCCGGCGCCCAGGAGCTGCTCGGCGCCCTGTTCGCCCAGAATGGTGCGGCTGTCGATCTTGCTCGTCACCTGGAAGGAGATGCGGGTCGGGAAGTTCGCCTTGATCGTGCCGGTGATGACATCGACCGACGGGCGCTGGGTCGCGGCGATCAGGTGGATGCCGGCGGCGCGCGCCATCTGCGCCAGCCGCTGCACCGCGCCCTCGATCTCCTTGCCGCTGATCATCATCAGATCGGCGACCTCATCGACGATCACCACGATGTACGGCATCGGCTCGAGCTCGAGCACCTCGTCCTCATAGATCGGCTTGCCGGTCTCGCGGTCGAAGCCGGTCTGGACGGTGCGTTTGAGGCTTTCGCCCTTCTCCTTGGCCTTGCGCACGCGGTCGTTGAACGCTTCCACGCCGCGCACGCCCAGCTTGGACATCTTGCGGTAGCGCTCCTCCATCTCGCGCACCGCCCATTTGAGCGCCACCACCGCTTTCTTCGGATCGACCACGACGGGGGACAGAAGGTGCGGGATGCCGTCATAGACCGACAGTTCCAGCATCTTGGGATCGATCATGATCAGGCGGCACTGCGTCGGCGTCAGCCGGTAGAGCAGCGACAGGATCCTGGTGTTGAGGCCGACCGACTTGCCCGAGCCGGTGGTGCCGGCGACAAGCAGTGGGGGCATCTTGGCAAGATCGGCCATGACAGGCTCGACGCCGATGGTCTTGCCCAGCGCCAGGGTCAGCGGCGCGCGGGCCTTTTCATAATCATTGCTGGCGAACATCTCGCGCAGGTAAACCGTCTCGCGCAGCTGGTTGGGCAACTCGATGCCGATGACATTGCGGCCGGAAAGGGTGGCGATGCGCGCCGCCACCGCCGACATTGAGCGCGCCACATCGTCGGACAGCGAAATCACCCGGCT
>DASWOE010000269.1:0-11484 GCA_036398875.1 Rhizomicrobium sp. | reverse complement strand
CGCCGAGGGACCTGCACATGGTGGGCCCGGCAGGACTCGAACCTGCGACCAGACCGTTATGAGCGGTCAGCTCTAACCGCTGAGCTACAGGCCCTCGGGCGCCCCATAGCAGGAATCGGCGCGGCCCGGAACAGCGTCGCTCGCGGCTTTGTGTATCGCACGCTATGATCGGCCATGGCGGCGCCACGATTCCGCCGCCTCCGCCCGCGAGCCTCAGGCCGATCCATTCGAAAGGACACCCCATGCCGTTTCGCGCCTTCGCAGGCATATCCTGCGCCGCCCTGATGGGCCTGATGCTCCTGTCGCCGCCGGCAGCGCAGGCCGCCGAGCCGCACATCATAACGGTGTCGGGCGAAGGCCAGGCCAGCGCCGTGCCGAACCAGGCCGAACTTTCGGCCGGCGTCGCCGCGCTGGGCGCGACCGCCGACACAGCGCTGGCGCAGAACGCCCGCAGCATGACGGCGGTGTTCGCCGCGCTGACGCGGCTGGGCGTGCCGGAACGGTCGATCCAAACCTCGAACTTCTCGGTGCAGCCCCAATATGCCACCAACCCGGGCGGCAACGGGCCGGACAGGATCACCGGCTATCTGGTCTCCAACCAGGTCAATGTGACGCTCGACGACACCAGGAAGCTGGGGCCGGCGCTCGATGCGCTGGTGCAGGCGGGCGCAAACCAGATCAACGCGGTGAGCTTCGCGATCAAGGACCAGAGCGCGCTGCAGGAAACCGCGCGCAAGGCCGCCATCGCCGACGCCCGCAAGCGCGCGCAGACCTATGCCGAGGCGGCCGGCGTGTCGCTGGGCGGCGTCATCTCGATCCAGGAGGGCGGATCCTCCGCGCCGGTGCCGATGTTCCGCGTCATGGCGGCACGGGCCGCGCCCGGCACCCCGGTCGCGGCGGGCGAACTCAGCGTCCAGGCCAGCGTCACGGTGACCTACGAGCTGAAATAGACGCGGCAATCGGCCGACATCGCCAACAATCGGCCCGAGCGCGGGGCCTCATCCTTCGACACGCCCGGGATGAGGCCTTTGCCCCCTTCTAATGCGCCTTGGCCTCCAGCGCGTCGATCCGGTCCATGGTGCGGTTCATGCGCGCGAGCAGCGCCTGGTAGGGCGCCGGCGTCGCCATGTCGAGCCCGGCCTTCTTGTAGAGATTGTACGGATAATCCGAGCCGCCGGCCTTGAGCAAGGCGATGAAGCGTTCCTGCGCCGGCTTGCCGTCATGCTCGATCGCGTCGGCGAAGGCGGCGGCGCCGGCCATCGAGGTGGCGTATTGCCAGACATAGAAGCCGCGATAGAAATGGGGAATCCACGCCCATTCGGTGCAATAGGCCGGGTCGATCGTCATGACGCCCTTCGCCTCGCCGTGATATTTCTTGAGCAGGCTGCAATAGATCTCCGACATGCGCTTGCCCGACAGCGCGTGGCCGGCCTCGACCTCCTCATGCAGCGCGAGCTGGAATTCGGCGAACATGGTCTGGCGGAAGAAGGTGCCGCGCATCAGCTCCAGCGCCTCGCCCAGATAATAGAGCTTCTGCGCGTCGGTCTTGGCGTGCGCCACCATATAATCGTTGAGCAGCATCTCATTGGTGATGGACGCGGTCTCGGCGGTGAAGGTGGAGTGGTTGGAGTTCTCATAAGGCTGCGCATCATGGCTCAGCATGGTGTGCACGCCATGGCCCCATTCGTGGATGAACTGGGACAGCGCGTCGTAATCGCCGTTGTAGTTCAGGTGCAGATAGGGATGCACGTCATAGGCCGAGCCCTGCATATAGGCGCCGCCGGCCTTGCCGGTGCGCGGCAGCACGTCCATCCAGCGGCCGGCGAACGCCTTTTTGAGGTCGGCGGCATATTCGGGGCCGTACGCCTTGGTCACCTCCAGGCCGATCCGTTCGGCATCCGCGATGGTGAAGCGCGGCGGCGCGTCGAGCTTAAACATCGTCGGATAGATGTCGTAATAGGCGAGGCTGTCGGTGATGCGCAGCAGCTTCTTGCGCAGCTTCAGATAGCGATACATGGTCGGCAGGCCGGCATCGGCCTGGGTCACGAGCTGGCGGTAGACCGCCTCGGGCATGTTGTCGGCGAAGACCGCCGCCGACAGCGAATTGGGGAAATGGCGCACCTTGGCGGCGAACACTTCGCCCATCACCCGCGCGGTCAGCGAGGCGCCGAAAGTGCCTTCATAGCCCTTCCACGTGCCCCAGAACGCATCGAACACCTTCTTGCGGTCGGCGCGCAGCGGCAATTGGCGGTATTTGGCATAGGTGCCCTGCTCCAGAACGACGGTCGAACCGTCGGAGAGGGTGACGGAGGGAAACGGCAGCTCGCCATTGGCCAGGACGCCGTAGATCGCTTCGGGCTGGCCGAGGACGTCGCCGGCCGATGCCAGAACCGCCTCCGACTCCAGCGAGAGCGTATGCGGCCCCTGTCGCAGGACGTCGTCGAGATAAAAGCCGAAGCGGCGCGCGAGCTCCGGATTGGCCGCCTCGAACCGGCGCACCTTGGCGGCGCCGATGGCGAGAATCTCCGGCGTCACCCAGGACGTCTTTTCGCCGTACAGGGTCTGCAGCGCGGCGGCGAGCTGGTCGCGCTCCTGGTTCTCGGCGATGCGCACGTCCTCGTCGCCCTTGAGACCGGCATAGGAGACGAGCCGGGTGATCGCGCGCTGCGCATCGCTGAAGGCGACGAGCGCGGCGAACATGCCGTCGGCGCCGCCGCCGAGCGTGCCCTTATACTTGTCGAAGCCCTGCAGGGTCGCCTTCACGCGGTCGTGCTCCGCGGTCCAGGCCTGGGCGGTCGGATAGAGATCGCTCAGATCCCACATATAGGCCGGATCGACCGGCGCCGCCGGCGGATCGGCCAGCGCCGG
This sequence comes from Rhizomicrobium sp., assembly GCA_036398875.1. Lineage (GTDB taxonomy): Bacteria > Pseudomonadota > Alphaproteobacteria > Micropepsales > Micropepsaceae > Rhizomicrobium. The sequence goes on along the minus strand of DASWOE010000269.1, from coordinate 8,616 downwards.
CAAGGCGCCACACGCCGTCGCGAACAAGGCCAGCGCCGCAATCCGGACGGTCTTCATGGGTTCCACGCTTCGCTCGCGACATGTGCCACGCGCGTTTGGTAGCATAGCGGTCCGTCAACGCCGGCCGACACACGCAGGCGTGAAGGGACGGGGCGCAAAGAGTCCGGTTGCCGGGACGGGTGCGCTTGCTAGGATGGCACCCGCCTCCCCACGCCGCGCGAGCCATGACCGACAATCCGTTCTTCGAGCCTTGGACCGCGCCGTTCGGCGCCCCGCCCTTCGACCGCATCCGCCCGGAACATTTCCGGCCCGCCTATGACCGCGCGCTGGCCGAGCATGCCGCGCAGATCGCCGCGATCGCGGACAACGCCGCCGCGCCGAGCTTCGACAACACCATCGCGGCGCTGGAAGACAGCGGCCAGTTGCTGCGAAGGGTCGATGCGGTGTTCCACAATCTGGCCGCCTCGCACACCAGCGAGGCGATCCAGCGGATCGAGCGCGAACTGGCGCCGGTGCAGGCCAAGCACTGGAACGACATCCATCTGAACGCTCCGCTGTTCGCGCGCATCGATGCGCTGGCCGAACGGCGCGCGAGCCTGGATCTCGATGCCGAGGCGCTGCGCGTGTTGGAACGCTATCACCTGGATTTCGTGCGCGCCGGCGCCAGGCTGGAAGGCGCGGCCAGGGCGCGGCTGGCGGCGATCGTCGAGGAGCTGGCATCGCTCGGCACCGCGTTCGGACAGAATGTGCTGGCGGACGAGCAGAGCTTCGTGCTGCCGCTGAACGAAGCCGACATGGCGGGCGTTCCCGCTTTCGCGCGCGAGGCGGCGGCAGAGATCGCCACGGAACACGGAATCGGCGCGCCCTATGCCGCGACCACCTCGCGCTCCAGCGCCGAGCCGATCCTGCAATTCGCCGACAGCCGCGCGGTGCGCGAGAAGATCTTCACCGCCTGGACCTCGCGCGGCGACAATGCCAATGCGCACAACAATGCCGGGATCATCGAGACGACGGTCAAGCTGCGCGCCGAACGCGCCGGGCTGCTGGGCTATAAGAGCTTCGCGGACTACAAGCTGGCCGACACGATGGCGAAGACGCCCCAAAACGCGCGCCGTCTGCTGGAGCAGGTGTGGGAACCGGCGCGGCGCCGCGCCCTGGCCGAGCGCGACGCGCTGCAGGACCTGATTGCGCGCGAGGGCGGCAATTTCAAGCTCGCCGCCTGGGACTGGCGCTATTACGCCGAGAAGCTGCGCAAGGAACGCTACGATCTCGACGATGCGCAGATCATGCCCTATTTCCAGCTGGAGAAGATGATCGAGGCGGCGTTCTTCGCCGCGCACCGGCTGTTCGGCCTCGACTTCGCGCCGCGCCGGGACGTGCCGGTCTATCATCCCGACGTGCGTGTGTGGGAGGTGACGCGCGGCGGGGCACATGTCGGGCTGTTCTACGGCGATTATTTCGCGCGCGGCTCCAAGCGCAGCGGCGCCTGGATGAGTTCGTTCCGCGACCAGGAGAACATGACGGCGCCGGTGACGCCGCTGATCGTCAACAACTGCAATTTCCCCAAGAGCGAGCCGGCGCTGCTGTCCTTCGACGAGGCCGGGACCCTGTTCCACGAGTTCGGCCATGCCCTGCACGGCCTTTTGAGCCAGGTGCGCTATCCGCGCCTGTCGGGGACCAGCGTGGCGACGGATTTCGTGGAGCTGCCGTCGCAGATTTTCGAGCATTGGCTCGAAGTGCCCGAGATCCTAGAACGCTTCGCGGTGCATGTGGAGACCGGCGCGCCGATCCCCAAAAGCCTGATCGACAAGCTGTCCGCGGCGCGGAATTTCAACCAGGGCTTTTCGACCGTGGAATATCTGGCATCGGCCTTCGTCGATCTGGATTATCACACCCGCGACGACGCCGCCTCGCGCGAGCCGCGCGGCTTCCAGGCCGAAGCGCTGGCGCGGATCGGCATGCCGGAGGAAATCGCGATGCGCCACGCCAGCCCGCATTTCGCGCATGTCTTCACCGGCGACGGCTATTCGGCCGGCTATTACTCCTATCTGTGGTCGGAGGTGCTCGATGCCGACGGGTTCGGGGCTTTCACCGAAGCCAAGGACGCGTTCGATCCGGCGACGGCAAAGCGGCTGCACGACTTCATCTATTCGGCCGGCGGCACGCGCGATTTCGCGACCGCCTATCGGCTGTTCCGCGGCCGCGACCCCAGGATCGACGCGCTGCTCGAAGGACGAGGACTGGCGGCATGAGGACCATCGCATGGATTGCCGTCGCGGGCGCGCTTTGCACCGCCGTCGCCTCGGCGGCGCCGGCGCCGCATGTGGGAATCGCAGGCCTGGCCGATCTGCCGGTGGTGGTGCGCGCGCCCTATGACGAGAGCGCCAACGCCGACAAGGACGTGGCGGCCGCCTTTGCCCGCGCGCGGCACAGCCACAAGCGGGTGCTGGTCGACCTCGGCGGCAATTGGTGCGGCGATTGCGTCGTGCTCGCCAACATCATGCAATTGCCCGAGGTGAAGCGTTTCGTCGAAGCGCATTACGAAGTCGTGAGCGTCGATATCGGGCGCGAGAACAAGAACCTGCAGATTCCGGCGCGGTTCGGCGTCGATCTGGCGGGCGGCGTGCCGACGGTGCTGATCGTGACCGCGGACGGCAGGACGGTGATCGACGCCGGCCATATCGCGGCGCTGGAAGATGCGCGGCACATGACGCCGCAGGGCATCGCCGACTGGCTGGCGCAATGGGCGAGCTGACCGCGATCCGCTTCAGCCGGCCGGCGCCGCACGTCGCGCTGCTCGAAATCGACAATCCGCCGATGAATGCGCTGGGCCGCGGCCCGCGCGCCGAGCTGCAGGCGCGGCTGGACGAGATCGATGCGGAGACGGATTTGCGCTGCATCGTGCTGACCGGACAAGGCCGCGCCTTTTGCAGCGGCGACGATCTGAAGGAGCAGGCCGAGGCGCAGCGGCAGGGCTCGACCGAACATCTGGGCGCCTTCGGCCGCGTGCTGGAGCGGATCGAGACCTTTCGCCTGCCGGTGATCGCGGCGGTGAACGGCCATTGCCTGGGCGGCGGACTGGAGCTGGCGAGCGCCTGCGACATCCGCATCGCCTCGACCGCGGCGCGCTTCGTCTGTTCGGGCGTCAATGTCGGATTGATGGCATCGACCTATCGCCTGCCGCGGCTGATCGGCGTGGCGCGCGCCAAGCATATGCTGCTGACCGGCCTGCCCTTCGACGCGAAGGCGGCGGAGGCTTTCGGCCTGGTGACCGCGGTGCACACGCCCGAGACATTGATGGCGGAGGCGCTCGCGCTGGCCGAGCGCGTCGCCGGCCGTGCGCCGCTCTCGGTCGAGGCGGTGAAGCGCACCGCCTCGCTGGCGCCGAGCCTGTCGCCGCAGGAGGGCGCGGCGCTCAACACAAAGGAGCTTGCGGTCTTGAGCCGCAGCGCCGATCACAAGGAAGCGCTCGCCGCCTTCGCGGAAAAACGCGAACCGAATTTCAGGCGCGCATGAGGCCGTCACGCGGCCGGACCGGCGCCGCCGACGGGAAGACCAGCGCGAGCTGGCCTTCATGCAATCCGACATGATCGCGCAGCACGCCGGTGGCGATGGCGCGGAAATCGATGGTCGGCTTCAGATCGCGGTCCTGAAAGAGATCGGCGGGTTTGAGGCCCGGCCAATCGGCGATGACCCGGCCGCCCCTGACCGCGCCGCCCGCCAGGAACGCCGCGCCGGCCGTGCCGTGATCGGTGCCCTGGGTGCCGTTCATCGCGACGGTGCGGCCGAACTCGGTGACCACCAGCACGGCGGTGTCCTGCCACGCCGGACCGAGACCGGTCTTGAGCGCGGCGATGCCGCGGTCGAGCGCGACAAGATTGGTCGAGAGCGGGCCGAACGGGCCGGCCTGGTTCACATGCGTATCCCAGCCGCCGATCTCCACCATCGCGATGCGCTCGCCGTCGGACGCGGCGAGGAATTTCGCCGCCGCCGTCATCAGACCCGCGAACGCCTGATAGCCGGCCGCCACCTGCGTTCCGGCCGCGACCCCGTTGGCGGCCTGGGCGCTGGCGAAATCCTGCGCGAGCTTCGGATCGGTTTCGCCGTACAACGCGGCCAGACGCTGCGCCGTGTCGCGATCCGGCGGGACGAGAAAAGACGGCGCCCAGGACGTGACCTGGGCCGGCCCGCGCAGGATCAGCGGCATATGCGCGTCCAGCGCCACGCCGAGCGGCTTTGCCGAGGGCGGCATCTGCGCCAGCGCGCGGTTGAGCCAGCCGGTGTCGAGGCCGTAAGGCCGCTCCGACCCGTTCTCCAGCAGGTTCTGGCCGTCGAAATGCGAGCGGTCGCGATAGGCCGTCGCCACCGCATGGATCACGGTCAGTTCGCCCGCATCGTAAAGCTGTTTCATCCCGGCGAGATTGGGATGCAGCGCGAAGGTGGCATCGAGCTTCAGCGCGCCGCCATAGGCCAGCCCGTTGCGGGCGCGCTCGAAATCCGGATCGCCGGTCGCCGGCACGGCGGAGAGCCCGTCCATCGCGCCGCGCAGGATGACGACGACCAGCCGCTTGTCGGTGTCGGCGGCGGCGAGCGTGGCGCGCGGCAGGCCGGCGACAGCGAGGCCGCTGCCGATCAGCGTAAGCGTTTGGCGGCGCGTGACCATCGTCATCTCCTCTGGAATTCGGCGGATGCGAGCAGCAAAGTGAGCCCCTGCGCCGGGCTTTGCGCCCGCGCGATCGCCTGCGCCGTCTGTTTCGACAGCGTCGGACCGAGCAATTCGGCCGCCAGCACGTCGGGATTCATCGTGGCGGTGGCGACGGATTGCGCCGCCTGGCTTGCCCATTCGAAGCGCTTCCACACCGAATCGGCGCCCCGCCATTCGCCTTCGACGTCGGGCCAGCCATTGGGACCGGGCGGGTTATAGGGCGTCTGGCCCATGCTGGCGAAGGCGCGCAGCAGCGTGCCCGGTTCGGTCTTGTAGGCGGGCAGCGCGCGCGCGGCGGAGATCACATAATCCTCCGGCGTCTTGAACTTGCGCGGCGCCGGCTCGAACGCCTCGGCGCTGTGCACCAGCGCCGCATAGACCTCCTTCAGATCGCCGTCGCTGGCGCGGAATGTCTTGGCGAGCCGATCGACCAGGCTGGGCGGCGGATCGTCGGCGACGAAATGGCGCGCGAGCTTGGTGGCGATGAAATGCGCCGTGGCGGGGTGGCGCGCGAGATCGTGCAGCACCGCTTCGCCCTGATCGACGCCCGCCTGCGCATAGACCTTGCCCAGGATCCTCTGCGCGCCCGGCTCGTGCTCGTCGTCGTCGAATTCGAACAGCCCCTTGCCGTTCAGCCTTCCTTCGACCACGAGACGATAAAGCGGCACGCGCGGCGGCGCGGCGATGGTCCAGCCGGTGAGGACGCGCGCGAAGCTCGTCACATCGGCCTGCGAATAGCCGCTGCGCACGCCCAGCGTCTGCAGTTCCAGGATCTCGCGCGCCAGGTTCTCGTTGAGGCCGGTCATTTGGGGCACGGCGAAGGCCTGGACATAGCGCGGCGCACGCAGCGACGGATCCTTGCCGACCTTCGAGTTCGGCCCGACGGAGCGGAAATTGTCCAGGTAATAGAGCATCGCCGGATGCCTGGTCGAAGCCAGCAGCAGATCGGCGAAGCGGCCGGTGAGGTTGGGGCGGATCGCGTCGCGCTCGAAGGCGGGCGGCATGGCGATGGCGGCCGGCTTGGCGCCGGAGACGACGAAATGATTGACCCAGAAGTGCACCAGGCGCTCGAAGAACGGCCGCTCGGTCGCGACCGCGGTATCGAACCGCGCCTTCACCGCCATGGCATGGCGCGGCACGAAGGCCTTCACATATTCGCGCTCGATGCTGAAGCCGCCATCGCCGCCCGTCGCGCCGCCGGACATGCCGCTGCCCATCGCCGCGTCCGGCGCGCCGGCCGGCTTGAGCTTGGCAAGGTCGGTGCCGTGCGCCTGGGCCTCGGCCGCGATCTCGCGAATCCATCTCAGGAAGGCGCCCATGTCGTCCGCGGTCGAAGGCAGGGTCGCGAGCGGCAGGGGAAGCTCGGTTTCCGGCGTGAGCTGTGACAGCAGCCAGCCCTTGGGATCGCCGGAGATTGCCGCGACCTGGCCGGGCCTGGCGCCCAGGCCGAAGCGGTTGGCGGCGATCACGCCCTCGATGGTCATGGGTGCTTCCCGGCGATGACGCAGGTTGAACGGCGGGACATGCCGCATCCGTTGCGCGGCGGGCGCTATTTCGCGGTCCCGGCCCATGCCGATGGCGAAAGGGCGAACACCGGCCTCGCGGGAACCGGCCCGATGCCGGGGCGCAGTCGCATGGGTCGGGTGCGAGGGCACGGAACCTGCCGTTAAGCCCGAGGGCGCAGGCGGCTTGAAACCGCGGCCGGCCTTTGCCATAACCGCCGCCCAAACTGGATTGCGGGCGTAGCTCAGGGGTAGAGCATAACCTTGCCAAGGTTAGGGTCGGGCGTTCGATTCGCCTCGCCCGCTCCAGGTTTTTCCCGCCATATGCGGCCGGCGCTTTGGCGCGGATGTGTCCGGTGCACGCCCTATCCCTTGGAACCCAAGTCCGAACGCAAACGGCCGAACGCGGGATCGCTCAGGCTGGGGGCGCCGGTTTCAATATGCCCCGCATAGCGGCGCAGGAAGCCCGGCGCGTCGGCGAGCGTGACCGATACGTCATACCAATGCGCAGCCGGCGCGAGGCTCCAACGCTCTTCGCGCGATGTGCCGGCGGCAAGCGTGCCGGAGCGTGCGGGTTCGTCGGAATAGTCGCTGGCCGCGATCCTCACGGCGAGCGGCGACGCGCCCCGGTTCGCCATGGTCACGACCAATGACTCATCGCCGGGCTCGTAGCGGATGGCGGTTTCGAGCCGGCCGGCCGGACCGCTGCGCGGCCCGCTGAAGCTTCGAAAAAAACCGTTCGGGCCGCGCACCGTGACGCCATAGCGTTCGCCGTCGATCGGCAGCGTGTCCGCGAGCGACTTTCCGGCTTCGACCGCGTAGGACCAGGCCCCGTCGCGTCCCGCATCGGCATGCACGCTCAGCGCCACACCGGCGGCGCCCTTGTTGTCGATCCGAAGATGCAACCCGTCATCGGCGACCGTCGCGCCGATCTCGACATTATAAGGCAGCGGCCGTGCCGGCCTCTGGCCCGGCTCCTGCGCCGGCAGCGCCTGTGCCTTCGGCACCGCCGGATGATCGCGGGTGCAGGACTGATCGACGGTCGCGACGGTGTCGTGGGTGGACGGCAGCGATGCCCAACCTTCGTTCGGCGTGGCGAAATCGAACATCGAGGTCAGGTCGCCGCACATCGCGCGCCGCCAGGGCGTGATGTTGGGTTCGGCGACGCCGAAGCGCGCCTCCAGGAAGCGGATGACCGAGGTGTGGTCGCTGAGCTGGGAGTTCACGAAACCGCCGCGGGTCCAGGGCGACACGATCAGCAGCGGCACCCGCGGGCCGAGCCCGACCGGCACGCCGCGATAGCTCTCGCCCGCCAGATCGACGGTGCTGCGCCCGATGCCGTCCAGCGTCGGCGGCACCGGCGGCGGCATGTGATCGAAGAAGCCGTCATTCTCGTCATAGTTCAGGATGAAGGCGGTCTTCGCCCACACATCGGGATTGGCGGCGAGCGCGGACAGCAGGCCGGACACGAAGGTTTCGCCGTAGCCCGGCGGAGCCTTGGGGTGCTCGCACAGGATGTAGGGCGCCACGATCCAGGACACTTGCGGCAGCCGGTCCGCCGCCACGTCGCCCGAAAATTGCGCAATCAGATGCTCGCCGCGCGAGGTCTTGGCGTTCTGCGGCGTGGCGCCCGGCGCCCAGTTGCGCGCCTTGCGTCCCCTGTCGGTCGCCGCCGCCGCGCCGCGGAACTGCGCGAAATAGGCGAGCGCGTTGTCGCCGTAATTGTCGAATTCCTGATAGACGTGCCAGCTCACGCCGGCCGCTTCGAGCCGCTCGGCATAGGTCGTCCAGGTGAAGGGCGTGAAGGCCGCGGAATCGCGCGCCGGATCGGCGGACTCGTTGATCTCCTCCGGCGGATTGGCGATCGCCTGCAGCCCGGTCTCGCCCACGGCCAGCCCGTTGGTGCCGGTGAAGAGGAACAGCCGGTTCGGATTGGTGGGGCCGAAGAGCGAGCAGTGATAGGCGTCGCAGATCGTGAACGCATCGGCCAGCGCGTAGTAGAACGGGATGTCCGTGCGCGCGAAATGGCCCATGGTCATCGGGCCCTTCACGCCGATCCAGGCGTCGTGGTGCTTCCACAGATCGTGCGAGCCCTTCCAGGAATGATCGAGGCTTTCCAGGCACTGGCCGCGCGTCGCGGCGCTGTCCATATGGAACGGCAGGATCGCGCCATCGGCATGCAGATGGGTCGGCTGATGCCACACCGGCTTGCCGGAGGGCAGCGTCAGCGGCCGGGGATCGCCGAAGCCGCGCACGCCGCGCAGCGTGCCGAAATAGTGATCGAAGGAGCGGTTCTCCTGCATCAGGATCACGACGTGCTCGACGTCGCGGACCGTGCCGGTGCGCCGGCGCGCCGGAACCGCCAGCGCCTCGCGCAGCGCGGCGGGGAGGGCCGCGAAAGCGGTGCCG
>DASWOE010000268.1:0-5590 GCA_036398875.1 Rhizomicrobium sp. | reverse complement strand
AGTCCCCCGGCGGCGGTCCGCCGGCATTGTTGACCAGGATGTCCGGCTGGGGACAGGCCGCGAGCAGCGCACCGCGCCCGTCCTCCGCAGTGACGTCCGCCGGCACCGCATGGACCGTGCCATGCGTCTCCGCGGCGATCTCCGCGGCGGCCCGTTCGAGGCGCTCCCTGTCGCGGGCGGCAATCCAGACGACGACGCCTTCGCGCGCCAGGGCCGTCGCAATGCCGCGGCCGAGCCCGGCGCTGCCGCCGCACACGATGGCGGTGCGGCCCGCTATTCCAAGATCCATGATCGACTCCCGTTCGGCCTGCCTAGAGCTTCGGAAGGACGCGCCGTGCGATGGCGCGTTCGACCAGGCGGCCGACGGCCAGCAGCAGCCGGTCGCGGCCCAGCGCGGTATAGAGCGTGATGCCGAACGGCGTCCCCGTCGCATCCAGGCCGAAGGGGACCGCCAGCGTCGGCCCGCCGGCCTTGCCGGTCAGCTTGGCGGCGGCCCCCATCGGCGCGATCAGCACATCGGCATCGCCGGCATGGAGCGCGGCATCGATGCCGCCCTGGCGGCTGAGCGCGATGTCGCGCGCTCGGTCCGCCAGGTATTGCGGATCGCAAAGGCCGCGCGTTTCCTCCGCCGCGAGCAGCAGCGACTGGCCATAGGGAATGTGCTGCGGATGCGCCTCGTTCCAGCGGATCAGCGCCGCAAGCGACGCGATCCCGCCCGGCGCGTCATGGTCTTCGAGGAAGGCATTGAGCGCCGCCTTGAACTCGGTCCGGAACACGCAGGAACGGACCTCCTGCATCTGCTCGGCGCTGGGCAGATCGCAGGGATCGACGATCCGCGCGCCGGCCTTCGACAGGGCGCTCAGCGCCGCTTCGAACTGCGGCATGACGCCGGCGAATTGCTCGCGGTCCGCCATCGCGATGCGCGGCACGCCGATGCGCACATGCGCAAGGCTCTCCAGGCCGCGTCCCCGCGCGTTGTCGCATTGCATCTGCATCTGGATCGAGACGGCATCGCGCGGGTCGGCGCCGCCCACCGCGGCGAACACCAGCGCGGCGTCCTCGACGCAGCGCGCGATCGGGCCGGGTGCGTCCTGGCTCGGGACCAGCGGCATGATGCCGGTGCGGGCGATCATCCCGACACTGGCCTTGAAGCCCACGACCGAGGAATAGCTCGACGGCGTCTGGATCGAATTCTGGGTCTCGCCGCCGATGGCGAGCGGTGCGAAGCCCGCGGCGACGGACGCGGCGGAGCCGACGCTCGAGCCCTGGCCGCGGCCGTAGGAAATGCCGTGCGGGTTGCGCACGACGCCGCCGGCGCCGCTGAATTCGGCCGGCATGACGTCGGAGACGTAGTCGGCGAATTCCGTCAGCTTGGTCTTGCCGAGGATGATCGCGCCTGCGGCCTGGAGCCGGCGGACGAGGGTCGCCGTCGTCTTCGGCACGAAATCCTTCAGCGCCGTCACGCCGGCGGTGGTGGTGTATTCGTCGGCGATGAAGACATTGTCCTTGATCAGGATCGGAATGCCGTGAAGCGGGCCGCGGTCCCGGCCTGCGGCCAGTTCGTCGTCCAGCGCCTTCGCGTCCGCCACGGCGTGGCTCGAGACGTCCTTCACGGCGTTGAGCGCGGGCCCTTTCTGATTGAAAGCCGCGATCCGCGCCAGATACCAGTTCACCGACTCCTGGATAGAGATGTCCTTGTTCCGGATCGCCGTCCCGATGGCCGCGACCGAGCCCGTCAGCAGCAATTGGTCGGTATCGTTGGTCGCCATGTGCATGTTCTCGTTTCGCTGCGCGGAATTGCGCGAAGACCGGGCATTGTCGCCGGATTCCGCGCCGGGTGAATTCCGCGCCGGCGGCCGGCCACGCTTTGTTGCACCCGGGCGCTAGCGTTTGCGCAAATCCGGTCCGTCCGGAGGCGACGCCGGGGTAGCCTTGCAGCCGCCGACAGTGCCCTGCCGCTCGTGGCGAGGCGCGGCCGTCACGTCGAAAGGGGCTCGATATGAGCAAGAGGAAGGTTGCGGTCGTCACCGGCGCGAGCCGGGGGATCGGCGCGGCGATCGCGCGCGAACTGGCGGCGCAGGGTTTTGCGGTCGCGGTGAACTATTCCAGCCGGAAGGACAGCGCCGACGCGGTCGTCGAGGCGATCGCCAAGGCCGGCGGCAGCGCCGTGGCGATCCAGGGCGCGGTCCAGAACACCGCCGATCTCGACCGCCTGTTCGCCGCGGTCCAGGACAAATGGGGACGGCTCGACGTGCTGGTAAACAATGCGGGCATCGGCGCCACCGCGGCGCTCGACCAGATCGACGCGGCGCAGATCGATGCCGCGGTGGGCGTCAATTTGAAGGGCATGCTGCTGGCGAGCCAGCGCGCCGCCCGCGCCATCGGCCCGGACGGCGGCGTCATCGTGAACGTCAGCTCGGCGCTCGCGCTGCAGCCGATGCCGGGCCAGGTCGTCTATGCCGCCACCAAGGCCGCCGTCGAAGCCGCGACGCGCGTGCTGGCGCAGGAACTCGGCGGCCGCAAGATCCGGGTCAATGCGGTCGCGCCCGGCCCGGTGGAAACCGACCTCCTGCCGCTGAACGACGACATGCGCGGCTACATCAACGGCAAGACGCCGCTCGGGCGCGTCGGTCAGCCGGTTGACATCGCGAGGGTTGTCGCTTTCCTGGTCAGCGATGCCGGCGGCTGGATCACCGGCCAGGTCGTCGGGACGGATGGCGGCCTGCGTCTTTGACGGCGCCCGGCGCGGCGGCTGCGGACGACGGGGAGAGCGAGACGTGAATGGCGCATCGGACAGCGGCTTTTCCCGGCGCGCCGCCATCCGCCAGGCGATCGCATGCGGCGTCGCCACCGCCCTGTTGCCCGGTTGCCGCGAACAAATCTCGCACGCGGCGCCCGCGATTTTCACCGACAAGGAACGGCAAACGCTGGCGGCGGTCGGCGAGGCACTGGTGCCGGGCGCCGCGGTCGCCGGGATTGTCGATTTCGTCGCCGCGATGCTCGCAGACCCCGATCCGATGCTGTGCTATCGTTTCGTCAGTTTCCCCATGCCGCCGGTCGTCTTCTACAAGGCCGCGCTGGGCGCGATCGCCGGTCTGTCCCGTGGCATCATCGATGCCGCGCTGATCGGCCGGATGCTGTCGCCGAATTTGAAGGGCTGGCAGGGGCCGCCGGCGGCACTGGTCTACTTCGTCATCCGCAACGATGCGGCCGACGTCGTCTATGGCGGCGAAGACGCCTATGCGCGTCTCGACCTTCCTTACCTGGCGCATATCGCGCCGCCCGGCCGCTGGTAGCACCATGAGCGAAGCCGAAGTGGTGATCGTCGGCAGCGGTGCGACCGGCAGCCTGCTCGCCGCGCGGCTGGGAGCCGCCGGCCGCAAGGTCGTCGTTCTGGAGGGCGGCCCACAGCGCAAGCTTCAGCAGTTGTACAGCTCGACCGTCTGGTCGCGCCGCCTGAAATGGAACGGTCCGCCGGCGCGGATGGCGGGCGGGAATCCGGTGACGTTTCCTTTCGAGGCCGGCTGGGGCACCGGTGGCTCGGCATTGCATCACTACGCGTGCTGGTTCCGCCTGCACGAGAACGATTTCAAGCTCGCGACGTTGTACGGCAAGGGCCTGGACTGGCCGATCGCCTATGAAGATCTGCGGCCCTGGTACGATGCCGTGCAGGCGGAGACCGGCATCTCGGGCGATGCCAGGCAGGAAGTCTGGCGGCCGCCGGGCGCGCCCTATCCCATGCCGCCGCAACCCGTATTCCGCCAGGGCGAAATCCTGGCGGCCGGCTTCGCCAAGCGCGGCCTGCGCGTGGCGCCCCTGCCGATGGCGATCAACTCCGTCGCTTACGGAGGCCGCCCGGCCTGCATTCAGGATGGCTGGTGCGATGCCGGCTGTCCCACCGGCGCGCTGGCCAATCCGATCGTGATCTTCGGTCAGGCCATGCGGCGCGCCGGGGTGGAAATCCGCCACGATTCGTTCGTTTCCCGCATCCTGACCGACGCCGCCGGGCGCCGCGCCGCCGCCGTGGAATATTTCGACAAGAACGGCGCAAAACAAACCATCACGGCCAAGCTCGTGATCCTGGCGGCGTTTGCGTTGCAGACGCCGCGCATCCTTCTCAACTCGGCCAGCGGCCGCCACCCTGCGGGCCTCGGCAATTCGAGCGGTCTGGTCGGCCGCTGCTTTACGGCGCACGCCGCGACAAACTTCTACGGCATGTTCGCGGACGAGACGGAAGTCTATCTGGGACGCACCGGCGGCCAATTGATGTCCCAGGAGAGCTACGCGAAAGATCCGCGCAAGGGATACGTCAGCGGCTATACATGGCGGCTCGGTTCGGCGCTCAAGCTGGCCGACCTCGGCGGCATCGCGAACGCCCGCACCGATCTTTTCGGCGCGGATTATGCGGCATTCATGCAGCGGGCGGCAAAGCATCTCGCGACGGCCAGCATTCTCGCCGAGAACCTGGCGTCACCGGACAACCGGATCGAACTCGTTGCGGAAAAAGACCGTTTCGGCGTGCCCTTGGCGAAGCTCACCCATACGTCGGGTCCGGATGCCGAAGCGTGCATGGCCGCCGCCGTTGCGGAAGGAAAGGCGATCTTTCGAGCCGCCGGTGCCCTGGAAGCCTGGTCCGCGCCGATGCGCACCGAGCACATGATGGGCGGCACGGTGATGGGCGGCGACCCGCGCAAATCCGTCACCGACGGCTATGGCCGCGCCCACGACCTTGAGAACCTCTTCATCGCGGGCCCGGGCCTGTTTCCGGCCGTCGGCGCCGTCAATCCGACGTTCACCGCCAGCGCCCTGGCGGCGCGGACGGCGCGCCACATCGTCGATCGATGGTCCGCTTTGGGCGGAACCTGAAATTCAAGCGCGATATGCCGGCTTGGTGAATCGTCGCGGCGCGCCGTGGCGAAATGCGGCGGCACCGTTCGTGGCACGCGCATGTCAGGATCGGCGATCCTTGCGGTCTCCAACAAATCGGTGCGCCGCAGGGACAGCCGTTCGATGCATTGCGGACAATGATCGAGACTGGCCAATCGTCCTGAGCGGCAGTTGGCCGCGTGTGGTGTGTGTCGCCGTGGGGACGGCGGCCGAGTTTAAGGGGCAACAGCAGATGATCGCCGATTCCGTCGCCAATAGACGTCTTGCACTTCTCGCCGGCGCCGCCGTCGGCGCACTTCTCTGCGGCATGCCCGCGGCCGGCGCGGCAACGTCGGATTCCATCGAGACGGTGATCGTGACCGCGCAGAAGACCGCGCAGCCCGTCTCGAAAGTGCCCCTGACGATCTCCGCGCTCGGCGGCGACCAGCTCGCCAATCACAATTACAACGATCTCGAGGACTTCAAAGGTCTCGTGCCCGGCTTGAACGTCAATAACTATGCCGGCGAGGCGCGCGTCAATATTCGCGGCATCGGCATGAACAGCCTGAGCTTCGGCGTTGACTCGCAGGTCGCGGTCAATCTCAACGACGTATATCTTTCGAGCGCGCGCGCCGCGGACCAGGCATTCCTGGACGTGGATCGCATCGAGGTCGTGCGCGGCCCGCAGGGAACGCTGTACGGACGCAACGCCACCGGCGGTGCC
>DASWOE010000267.1:0-2873 GCA_036398875.1 Rhizomicrobium sp. | reverse complement strand
AGGGCGTCGTCGTCTGGATCGCCGCCCGCGACAAGGCGCGGCTCGAACGCGCATCCGCCGAGATCGCAACGCAGACGCATGGCACGGTCCACACGGTGCCGGCCGATGTCACCACCGGGGAGGGCCGCAGCGCCCTGCTCGCGGCCTGTCCCCAGCCGGACATGCTGGTCAACAATGCGGGCGGCCCGCCGCCGGGCGATTTCCGCACCTGGTCGCGCGAGGACTGGATCAAGGCCATCGACGCCAACATGCTGTCGGCGATCATGCTCATCAAAGCGACGGTCGATGGCATGATCGCGCGGCGCTTCGGCCGCATCGTCATCGTCACCAGCCGTATGGTGAAGCAGCCGCTGGGCCGTTTGGGCCTTTCCAACGGCGCGCGGTCGGGGCTTACGGGATTCGTCGGCGGGGTGGCGCGCGACGTCGCCGCCCACAATGTCACGCTCAACAATCTGCTGCCGGGCCAGTTCGACACTGACCGCCTGCGGTCGAACCACCAGAAATTCTCGGCGGCGCGCGGCGTCGATTACGAGAAATTCCGCGCCGATGCGCGCCAGCAGATCCCGGCCGGCCGCTTCGGCCAGCCGGACGAGTTCGGCGCCGCCTGCGCCTTCCTGTGCGGCCAGCATGCCGGCTACATCACGGGGCAGAACATCCTGCTCGACGGCGGGCAATATCCCGGCCTGTTCTGAGCGCCGTGCTCAGGCCTCGTGGCCCCATAGGCTGATGGCGTCGTAGGTTCGCACCGTCCAGCCGGCGCCGACATGGATCGGGTCGCAGCCATATTCGACGTCGAATCCCGCCGGGGTCCGGGCATAGAAGGACAGCATGCGGTCGTTGGTGTGCCGGCCCATATGGCGGACGATCGGCGAGCCGTTCCTTTGCGCGCGATAATAGGCGCCGAGCACCGAATCGACCGCCGCGACCTCGAACATCAGATGGTTGAGGCGTTTGGGCGTCGGCAAGGGCAGCAGTGCGAGCGTGTGGTGGCGTGCATTGCAATGCAGGAACACCAGGTTCACCTCGACCCCGGGTCCAAGCGACGTCTCGATGTAATCGCTGACCTTGAATCCCAGGGCGCTGTAGAAGTCGAGGCTGCGGGCGACGTTCGACGTGGAGACGACCATATGGCCGAGACCCTGGGTCCCCGTGACGAAGGCCGCACCGGTCGCCGACCGGAATGGCGTCGATGCATCGCGCAAGCCGTGGACGATTTTGATGGCCAATCCGTCGGGATCGCGAACCGCGATGCCGCCTTGCGCATTGCGCCGGTCCGCCTCCGCCGCCGTCAGCGCCCGCACGGCGACATCCTGCCTGCGCAAGGCGGCCGCCAGCGCGGCGATCGACGTTTCGTCAGGCGCTTCGAACCCGGCATAAGCCAGATCGTCGGAAGCATCGCCGTGCAGCGCCAGCCGGCACGGCCGCGCATCCAGGCGGAGCCATCTTTCGCCGGCGGTGCCGCAACCGGCATCCTGCATGCCGACGATATCGACCGCGAACCGTGTCCATGCTTCGACATCGGCGACGGCGAGGCCGACATAGGCAAGGTTCGAGACGGACATGCACGATCTTTCGGAAGATTCCGCCCGAGCGGACCATGCCACGGCAAGCCGCCTCTAGACGGCAACCGCACCGTCTGTCCCCTGTGTGCAAAGAAGGCCGCAGGCCGCCGAATCAGCGCGTGCCCGGCGGTGCGATCGCGGCGTAGACGACGCCGTCATGGACTTCGGACCGGTAGGTCCTGAGCGCGATGGTACAGGGCGAGGATGTCGGTTCCCCGGTCCGCAGATTGAAGGTGCCGCGATGGAACGGGCACTCGATCTCCTCGCCGATGACCTCGCCGTCGCAGAGCGAGGCGTTGCCATGGGTGCATTCGTCGTCCGTCACGAAATATTCGTCGCCGGAGCGGAACACGGCCAGCGCCTCCAGCCCCTCCGGTTCGATCCGCAAACCGCCTTCGTCCGGCACGTCGTCCGTCCGGCATAGCGCGATCATGCCTTGCGGCGCATCCTTCGGGTCGAACTCAGCCATGTCCGATTGCGCAATGCGGTCCGTCAATCTGCGATTCCGCTGTGCAAGCCGAGCATGCGCTCCTCCTTGAAGGCAAACGGCACATGCGGGTCCGATTTGTAGAATTCCACATGCGGCGCGATCTCGGCCAGAGATAAAATCATGTGAAACAACAGGCGGTCGGCGCCCGCGACGGCGCCCAGCGGATGGCGGTCGATCCGTTCGAGGATTTCGGGCAGGCGAAAGAGGATGGCGCCGTAAAACGCGTTGAGCTGTTCCGGCGTCGCCGCGCGGCGCTCGGCAGCCCTCTCATATTCCGTCGGTTTCGCCCATTTTCCCACGAAGGGCTGAAGCTCCGCGAATTCCTGCGGCAGTATCTGTGTCATCGCGGCATGTTCCGTCATTCGCCGTTCACCCGGCCGTTCACGATGTGGAACTGGTGGCGCAGCATGATCTCGTCGTCCTGAAGGTTGATCTGCTTCAGCACGCCCGAAAGCAGCGCCTCCTGCGTGTCTTCCATGGTCGCCGTGTCCTCGAGCCAGGCGTTGCGCTGCAGGATCACGGCATAGCGCTGCGCCCAGTATTGCGCATTGGTCTTCGGCGCCTTGAGATAATATTTTCCCTCCCAGAGGCACTTGCCCTGACTGACCGGCCAGAACTGATGGGTGAACCACAGACCGGCGCCGACATGGATGAGGAAGTTCGGGAACACCGTCGTCTGCTCGAAGCCCCAATTGGGATGGCGGCTGGGATTGACCAGCTTGGGCAGCGCAAACGGCTCGTCGCGCGCCAGCGCGATCGACGCGCCGAACAGCGCGTTCGCCGCCGTGCCCACCGGCGTCGGCGGATTCATGCCGGTCGAA
>DASWOE010000266.1:0-2560 GCA_036398875.1 Rhizomicrobium sp. | reverse complement strand
TTCTACCGCCGCGACCGGGCCACTCCGGAAGATGACGTGCGGAGTTCGGAATCGTTCCAGGGAAGGTGCCGCGATATCGGGCAAATATTTTCGCGGTGCGATGGCGGCCGCTGCCGGACGCTTGGCGCTGTTCCACACCGGCTCACTCCGCTATATCGGCGCCGATGACCCATCCTCCGCTCTGGAAGGCCAGCGTGACGCTGGCGAAAGAGCTCGCCTCGGATGCGAGCGCGCTGTTCGAGCTGATCCCGCCGCCGCCGCAGGCGGTCCTGATCGTCGAGGAGCCGTTCGCGCCGACCGCCACGGTGGAGGCGCTCTATAGCGATCCGCCGGATGCGGGCGAACTGTCCCGCCTTGTCGGGTACGCGGTCACGGTCGAGGCCCTGCCCGATCAGGATTGGATCCGCCTGTCCCAGGAGGGCCTGCCGCCGGTGCGCGCCGGGCGCTTCTTCGTCTATGGCGCGCACGATGCCGGCGAGGCGCCGGCCGGCGTCATCGCGATCCGGATCGAGGCCGGCATGGCCTTCGGCACCGGCCACCACGAAACCACCGCGCTGTGCCTGGCCGTGCTGAGCGACCTGGCCCGGCGGCGGCGATACCGGCGCGTGCTCGACCTCGGCTGCGGCACCGGGCTCTTGGCGATCGGCGCGGCGAAGCTGTGGCGGCGCAAGGTGATCGCGACCGACATCGATCCCGACGCGGTCGCGGTGACGAAAGAGAACGCCATGGCCAACGCTATCGCGCCGCTGGTCGCTGCCCTGCTGGCGGACGGGCTGACCCACCCCGCCATCGCGGCCGGCGGACCCTATGACCTGGTCGTGGCCAACATCCTGGCCAGTCCGCTGACGCAGCTCGCGCCCGCCATCGCCCGCGCGCTGGCCCCCGGCGGCACGCTGGTGCTGTCGGGCCTGCTGGCGTGGCAGGAGAACCTTGTGGCCGCGTTCTATCGCCCGCAAGGCCTGATCTTGCGCGCGCGGCGCCGCGATGGGCCGTGGAGCGCGCTGGTGCTGGAGAAGGCCCGGGCCTAAAGTTTCGCATCAAGCAAAGGCACGACCATGGACAAGACCGGACCCTTCCAGACCTATGACAATGAGACCGACGCCGCGACCTGCGCGCCGCGCCTGGCCGCGCTGCGCGCCGAGCTGACGTGCCGCGGCCTGGACGGATTCGTGGTGCCGCGCTCCGATGCGCATCAGGGCGAATATGTGCCCAAGCGCGACGAGCGCCTGGCCTGGCTCACCGCCTTCACCGGCTCGGCCGGCGCCGCCGTGGTGCTGACCGACAACGCGGCGGTGTTCGTCGATGGACGCTACACGCTGCAGATCCGCCAGCAGACCGACACGCGCTTGTTCGCGCCGCGCGATCTGGTGGAAGAAGGCCCGGCGGCCTGGATCGCCAACAACATCCCCAAGGGCGCCAAGCTCGGCTACGATCCCTGGCTGCACACCGCCGCGGCGGTCGATGCCCTGCGCGCCGCGGCCGAGAAGGCGGGCGGCACGCTGGTGGCCTGCGACACCAATCCGATCGACGCGGTATGGGACGACCAGCCGGCGGCGCCGACCGCGAAGGCGATCGTGCAGGACATGAACCTGGCCGGCGAGAGCGCGGAATCCAAGCGCACCCGCATCGCGGAAGACGTGAAGGCCCTGGGCGCCGACGCGGCGGTGATCAGCCTGCCGGATTCGATCTGCTGGCTGCTCAACATCCGTGGCGGCGACGTGCCCCACACGCCGTTCGCGCTCAGCTTCGCGATCCTGAACGCCGACGGCTCGACCGACCTGTTCATGGACGAGCGCAAATCCTCGCCCGAGCTCGCCCAGCATCTGGGCAATGCGGTCAGGCTGCGCGATCCGTCAGCCTTCGCGCCGGCGCTCGACGCGCTGGCGGGCAAGACCGTGGTCGCCGATCCCGCCACCGCGGCGGCGGCGATCTTCGACCGGCTGAACAAGGCCGGCGCCAGGATCAAGCGCGCCCCCGACCCCGTGCAGCTTCCCAAGGCATGCAAGAACCCGGTGGAGATCGAGGGCACCCGCAAGGCCCATATCCGCGACGGCGCGGCGCTGTCCAACTTCCTGTGCTGGATGGCGCGCGAGGCCCCGAACGGCCATCTGAGCGAGATCGACGCGGCCAGGACGCTGGAAGGCTATCGCGCCCGCACCGGCTCGCTGCGCGATCTGTCCTTCGATTCCATTTCCGGCGCCGGCGCGAACGGCGCGGTGGTGCATTATCGCGTCACCAAGGCGACCAACCGGCCTATCCGCAACAACGAAATCTTCCTGATCGATTCCGGCGGCCAATATCCCGACGGCACCACCGACGTGACGCGCACGATCATCGTCGGCACGCCGACGCCGCAGATGAAGGACCGCTTCACCCGCGTGCTGAAGGGCCATATCGCGCTCGCCACCGCGCGCTTTCCCGAAGGCACGCCGGGCGCCGCGCTCGATGCCCTGGCGCGCCGCGCCCTGTGGGATATCGGCTGCGACTACGACCACGGCACCGGACACGGCGTCGGGTCCTATCTGTCCGTGCACGAAGGACCGCAGAACATCTCCAAGCG
>DASWOE010000265.1:0-6009 GCA_036398875.1 Rhizomicrobium sp. | reverse complement strand
GGAAGCCGTTATAACGCAGGGCGCTGTCCGGGCCGGTGGTTTCCGCGACCTCGATCACCGAACCCAGCGGCACCATCTGGCCGTCGGTGTTGCGTACTTTCAGGCGCAGGATATCGTCTTTCTGCGAGCGGAACGGCGTGTCGGCCTGCGCGATCACCTGATAGGTGCGGCCGAAGCGGTTGAAATCGTCGACATAGATCGAGCCCAGATAGGTCTGCATCGCGTCGAACACGTCCTGCACGTTGACGCCGAGCTGCTGCGCCTTGGTGCGGTCGAGATTGGCGTAGAGCTGCGGCACGCCGATGTTGAAATTGGAGAACACGCCGACCAGCGCGGGGTCCGCATGCGCCTTGGCCTGGATGTCGGCCATCGTCTTCGACAGCACGGCGTCGCCGAGGTCGGTGCGGTCCTCGACCTGAAGCTTGAAGCCGCCGATCGAGCCGAGGCCCTGCACCGGGGGCGGCGGGAAGATCGCGATCATCGCGTTCTGGATGCCGGCGTATTTCCGCTGCAGCTTCTGGGCGATCGCCATGCCGGACAAATCCGACGAGGTGCGCTGGTCGAACGGCTTCAGCGTCACGAAGACGATGCCGGCCGAGGCGCTGTTGACGAAGCCGTTGATCGACAGGCCCGGAAACGAGACCGCGCTCGCCACGCCGGGCTCGGCCAGCGCGATGGCCGACATCTTGCGGATCACCGCCTCGGACCGGTCGAGCGTGGCGCCTTGCGGCAGTTGGGCGAAGCTGACGAGATACTGCTTGTCCTGCACCGGTACGAAGCCCGGCGGCACGACCTGGAAACCGACATAGGTCAGGCCGATCAGGACGGCATACATCGCCAAGGCGCGCGATTTGCGGCCGAGAAGGCCGGCGACGCCGCTGCCATAGCGCTCCGAGCCGGAGCGGAACAGGTTGTTGAAGCGGCGGAAGAAGCCGCCGAGCACGCGGTCCATGCCGCGCGACAGCCCGTCCTTCGGCGCGTCATGCGCCTTGAGCAGGGTCGCGGCCAGCGCCGGCGACAGGGTGAGCGAGTTGAAGGCGCTGATGATGGTCGAGAACGCGATGGTGAGCGCGAACTGGCGGTAGAACTCGCCGGTGAGGCCGCTGATGAAGGCGATGGGCACGAACACCGCGCACAGCACCAGCGCGATGGCGACGATGGGGCCGGTGACCTCCGACATCGCCTTCAAGGTGGCGTCGCGCGGGCTTAAGCCCGCTTCGATGTTGCGTTCGACGTTCTCGACCACGACGATGGCGTCATCGACCACGATGCCGATGGCCAGCACCAGGCCGAACAGCGACAGCGCGTTGATCGAGAAGCCGAAGGCGAACAGGAAGGCGAAGGTGCCGACGATCGACACCGGCACAGCGAGCAGCGGGATGATGGAGGCGCGCCAGGTCTGCAGGAACAGGATCACCACCAGCACGACCAGCCCGACGGCCTCCAGCAGGGTGTGGATGACGGCGGTGATGGAATCGCGCACGAACACGGTGGGGTCGTAGACGATCGCGTAGTCGAGGCCTTGCGGGAAATTCTTCTTCAGCTCCTCCATCGTGGCGCGGACCTGGGTGGAGATCGCGATGGCGTTGGAGCCCGGCGCCTGGAAGATCGGGATCGCGACCGCCTGCTTGTTGTCGAGCAGCGAGCGCAGGCCGTATTGCGAGGCGTCGATCTCGACCCGGGCGACGTCGCCCAGCCTTGTGATCGCGCCGGCGGCATCGCGCTTGATGACGATGTTCTTGAACTCTTGCGGATCGGACAGCCGGCCCTGGACATTGATCGGAAGCTGCAGACGCCCGCCCGCGCCATAGGGCGGGCCGTTGATGACGCCGGCGGAGACCTGGACGTTCTGCTGACGGATGGCACCCACCACGTCGCCCGCGGTCAAGTTGCGCTCGGCGATCTTCTCCGGATTGAGCCACACCCGCATCGCATAGTCGCCCGAACCGAAGAGCTGGACGTCGCCGACGCCCTGGATCTTCGCCAGGCGGTCCTTGACGTTCAGCACCGCGTAATTGTGCAGATAGAGCATGTCATAGCGGCCGTCCGGCGATATCAGATGCACCAGCATGGTGAGGTCGGGCGAGGACTTGGTGGTGGTGACGCCCAGATTGCGCGTGACGTCCGGCAGGCGCGGCAGCGCCTGGTTGACGCGGTTCTGCACCAATTGCTGCGCCAGGTTCGGATCGGTGCCGAGCTTGAAGGTGACGGTCAGGGTCAGCGTGCCGTCGGACGTGGCTTGCGACGACATGTAAAGCATGCCCTCGACGCCGTTGATCTGCTCCTCCAGCGGGGTCGCCACCGTGTCGGCGATGGTGTTGGGATTGGCGCCGGGGAACAGCGCCTTCACGACCACCGAGGGCGGCACGATTTCGGGATATTCCGAGATCGGCAGCTGGGTCAGCGCGATCAGGCCGGCCAGGAAGATGACGACCGAGATCACCCCGGCGAAGATCGGCCGGTCGATGAAGAATTTGGACAGATTCACGGGCGTTCCCCCTGTTTTTATTATGTGGTTATAGCCCGTTCAGCGGTGGGGCGCTCAGCGCGCCGCCACCTGCTGATGGGCATCGACCACGGCGCCGGGCTGCACCCGCTGCAGGCCATCGACGATGATGCGGTCGCCGGCGTGCAAACCCGCGGTCACGATGCGGCGGCCCTCGACCTCCTGTCCCAGTTCGACCTCGCGGAAATCCGCCTTGCGGTCGGGACCGACGACATAGACGAAGCGCTTGGACTGGTCGTTCTGGACGGCATCCTCGGGCACCAGCAGAACCTCGCTGTTGGTCGCATCGCCGAGGCGGACGGTGACGAACATGCCGGGCACCAGGGCGCCGTCGGCGTTGGCGAAGCGGGCGCGGGCGCGGATCGTGCCGGTGGAGACGTCGATCTTGTTGTCGAAGCTCTCGATATTGCCGGCATAGACGCGGTTGTCGCCCTGGATGGTCAGCTGGACGGGAATGCGCTGCTCCTGGCCGGCGTTGACCGCATGCTGATGGACCGAGCGCAGATAGGTCTGCTCGTCCACTTCGAAATCGGCGTAGATGCTGTCATTGGCGACGATGCTGGTCAGGACCGGCGCGTTCGGCCCGGCCTGCACCAGATTGCCGACCGTGATCTCGGCGCGGCTGACGCGGCCGTCGATCGGGGCCTTCACAAAGGCATGATCGACGTCGAGATCGGCCTGGGCCAGCGCGGCCTGGGCCGCCTTGATGCTGGCGGACGACACGCCGGCGGCATTGTTGCGCTGGTCGTAGAAGTCGCGCGCGACCGCATTGGCGTCGATCAGGCGCTGGGCGCGCTGAAGCTCGACCTTGGCCAGCCGATCGTTGCTGTTGGCGGTGGCGAGATCGGCCTGCGCCTTGGCGACCGCGGCCTCATAGGAACGCGGATCGATCACCATCAGGACGTCGCCCTTATGGACGTACTGCCCGTCCTTGAACCGGATTTCGGTTATCCGCCCGCTCACTTCCGGACGGATGTCGGCGGAATCGACCGCGGTCAGGCGGCCGGAAAAATCGGACCAGGCCCGCACGCTCTGGGGCTGGATGGCAGCCACGGTGACGACGGCAGGGGGCGGCGCGGCGGCCGGGGCCGGGCGGCTCTCGCTCGCCATGGCGGCGGCACCAAGCAGAAGGGCGGCCGTCAAGCCGACCAGGATCGGATATTTCTTCAGGAAAGACAAAGGCTTGGTTGAGAGCGGCGTCCCGACAAATTGTTCGGTGCGGACCAGATCGGCAATATGAGACATGGGACCCTCCAGTTCTGTAGCGTGCGATACAGATATGGACTGGAAGTCCCGCTTCAAGGTACATATGTAGCAAGCGGTACAAAAAATGCTCCTGGGAGGCAAAAAAGTGAAAACCGGCCGCCCGCGCGGGTTCTGCGTGGAGAACGCGCTCGACCGCGCGATGGATGTGTTCTGGCGCAAAGGCTACCAGGGCGCATCGCTCAGCGACCTGACCGAGGCGATGGGCATCAATGCACCCAGCCTCTATGCCTGTTTCGACAACAAGGAAGGCCTGTTCCGCGCCGTGCTGGACCGCTATGAGGCCGCCGGCAAGGGCTTTCTGCAGGAGGTTCTGGACGCGCCGACATCGCGCGCCTCCGCGGAGATCTTCCTGAAGGGCGTCGCGGCGCGCGCGACCGACCCCGACAACCATCCGCCGGGATGCCTGCTGCTGCAAAGCGGTTTGGCCGGCGAGGATCAGCGGATCCCGAACGAACTGGCGCGCCATCGCGCCGAGAAGGAACTGGCGCTGCGCGAACGTTTCGCCTGCGCCAGGCGCGAAGGCGACCTGCCGCAGAGCGCGGACCCCGCGGCGCTGGCGCGCTATCTCGTGACTGTCGCCAACGGCATGTGCGTCCAGGCTTCGGCCGGCGCGCAGGCGGAAGAGCTGCAGATGGTCGCCGGCCTGGCCCTGGCCGCCTGGCCGACCAGCGAAACCGCCAAGCGCGGCAAGAAAGAAAAGCACAAAGCAGACGCCGACGGTTAGCGATGGGTGCCTTCGCGCAATTGCGGCATCGCATCGAAATGCGCGGCGGGCGGAGCCGGCGCCGTGGCGTGCATGACGCTCGCCCATGCACGCGCCCGCACGCCGGCGCCGTCGCCGGCGGCGCAGACCCAGAACGAAATCCACGGGAGGGGAGATGACCGAAATCTATATTGCGCCCGGACTGCGGACGCCGTTCGTAAAGTCCGGCGGCCCTTATGCGAAACATTCCGCTCTGGCGCTTTCGGCGGCCGTGGCGTCCGCCATGGCGGCGAAGGCGCGGCCGGATTTCCTGAGCTGGGGCCAGGTCATCCCCGATCCCACCGTGTCGAACATCGCGCGCGAGCTGGTGTTCCAGGCGGGCCTGGATCCGAGCATCCCGGCCTTCTCCACCGTGCTCGCCTGCTCGACCAGCTTCATGGCGGCGGTCGAGGCCGCCGGCATGATCGGACGCGGCGGCCTGCACCTGGCGCTGATCGGCGGGGTGGAGACGATGAGCCATGTGCCCATCGCGCTGAACATGGCCAAGGCGGATGCGATCCTGGCGACGTTCCGCAAGGACCCGGCCGGCGCGGCGGCGATGCTGGCCCAGATCCAGGCCGGCGATTTCGACCTGCCGATCCGCGGCTGGGTCAACAAGCAGAGCGGCCGCAGCCAGGGCGAGCACACCGAGGATACGGTCAAGTATTTCGCCATCTCGCGCGCGGATCAGGACGACCGCGCGCTGAAGAGCCATCAGAGCGCCATCGACGGGCTGGACAGCGGATTTTTCGCCGACCTGGTCGTGCCGTTCGACGGCATCGCAGACGACACCATCCCGCGGCGCGACAGCTCGCTGGACGCGCTCGCCAGGCTGAGGCCGGCCTTCGCCGCCGACGGCACCCTGACGGCGGGCAATTCCTCGCCGCTGACCGACGGCGCGGCGTCGCTGTGGGTCGGCGACGCCGACGGCATCGCGCGGCTCGGCATCGCGCCGGCGGTGAAGCTCGTGGACTGGGAACTGGCGGCGATGGATTTCCGCCAGGAGGCCGAGGGCATCCTGATGTCGCCGGCGCGGGCCATTCCACGGCTGCTGGCGCGGCATCGCCTGGCCTTCGCGGACATCGGCTCGTGGAACATCCATGAGGCGTTCGCGGCGCAGGTGATCGCCAATATCCGCGCCGCCTCCGATCCGCACTACCGGCGCACGAAGGCCGGAGTCGATGTCGATCTCGGCGAATTCCCGTGGGCGCGCGTCAATCCGCATGGCGGCTCGCTGGCGCTCGGCCATCCTTTCGCGGCGACCGGGGCGCGCATCCTGAGCCAGGCGGCGAAGGAGATGACGGCCATGCCGGCCGGCACGCGCGGCCTCGTCTCGATCTGCGCCGATGGCGGCCAGGGCACGGTGGCGCTGCTCGAACGGGCGTGACGCGCTTCGCGCGCAGCCTGTGGCGCGAGCCCGGCCGGCCGTCGCCGATCTTGTCGCGCGGGCGCCGTTCGGCGGATAGTGCGCGCGCCGGGCATCGCCGTGTCCGCG
>DASWOE010000264.1:0-8333 GCA_036398875.1 Rhizomicrobium sp. | reverse complement strand
GCATAGACCGTCCAGGCCGGCGTGCCCCCGCTCGTGAAATACGGCCGGCTGGTCTGAGAGACCCGCAGAGCGGCGTCGTATTGCGTCGCGACCCGCGTAGTGGCGCCGCTGAAGCCCTGGGTGTCGGACGCGATGACGCGGCCCAGCGCGTCGTAATACGCTGTGGAGATCGGGCCGATCTGGGTGGTGCCGTCGGACGCGAAGGCCTCGCTCTGCATCAGATAGGCGCCATGGACCGGGCAGGTCGCGGTGCCGCCGTTCACGCCGGAACAGAACAGATAGGTGAGCTTGGTCTTGGTGCCGTCCGGACGGGTCTCCAGCGTCGGTCGGCCGAGCGTGTCGGTGGACAGCGTCGTGGTCAGGCCGTTGAGGTCGGTGTGGGTGGCGACCGCGCCGAAGGCGGCGACGTAGGTCGTGCCGTCCGACTGGCCGAGCGCATTGGTGGTCGAGGTCGCGAACTGGCCGAGGCCGTCATAGCCGGCGCCCGACGAGCGCGTGGTGATGCCCGTGCCGCTGACCGCGACGGCGGTCCGATGGCCGAAACCGTCGAGCGTGTAGTCGGCCTGAACGCCGATGCTGGAAGCGGTGCAGGAGCCGGTGGCGGGCTGCACCACCGCGCGGGTGACGAGGCCCGAGCCGGAATCGTGGTTGAAGCAGGCGCTGCGCGTCAGGTTCGACGCGCCGACGATGCCCTGCGTCGCGGTGGTCGCGAGCTGGCCCAGGATCCAGTTCGTGGTGTCGTTGACGAAGGTGTTGGTCGTCGTGCTCGACGAGCCGTCCGACAGCGTCACCGCGATCCGCTGCGCATTGCCATAGGCATCGTAGGACGATGTGCCGTCCGCGTTGCAGTAGCAGGTCGTCCGCGTCGGCAGGGCGCTGCCGTCGATGTCGTAGGCCGTGCCGACGACGCGCGACAGCGTCATCGCATAATAGGTCGTGCTCCCCAGGCCGCTTTGCGACGCGGCTGCCCAGGTGTTGGTGGTCGAACCGAGCGTCACCGCGCCCAGGACCTGCGTCTGCGACGACACCAGGCCCGTATAAGGAAAATCGCTGCGGTAATTGGTCGTGGTCACGATGCCGGTCTGCGCGTCGGTCGCGGCGACCTGCACGAAGCCGAGCAGCTTGCCGGCGCCCGCCGGGCGGCCGTTGAAGCCCGCATGCCGGGCGCCGCTGGCGCCTGCGAAGTAATAGCTGCCGGCATTGGCGAAGGCGCCGGCATAGGAATAGTTCACATTGTAGGTGCCGCCGATGCCGTTGCCGACGGCCACTTGCGACACGGCATAGAGCGGGCCATCGACGGTCAGGACGGGATACGTCCCGGGCGTGCCCTTGCTGTAGAAGCTGCCGTTCTTGTTGATCCGGTCGTAGGTCACCGTCGTCGTCTGGCCGGCGCCGTTCGACACGCTGGTCATCAGTTCGGGCGTGTAGCTGAAGGTGTAGAGCTTGTCGCCGGACGCCTGCTGCAGCCAGATGTCCGCGGTTCCGTCGCTGTTCCAGTCCGCCACGCCGGCGGTGACGTAGTCGGTCGTCACCGTGTGCGAAATGGTGATGGGATTGTTCGAGGTGTCGAGCGCCTGGGTGAAGCCGGAACCGGTCGACAGCCAGAGCTGGTGGCTGGTGCCGATCATGGTGTTCGTGGCCACCAGGATGATGTCGTCCTTGCCGTCGCCGTTGAAGTCGCCGACGGAGATGGCGTAGTTGCCCCAGCCCGAGGGCACCGTGTAGCTGGAAGCGGCGAACCCCGTTCCGGTCGAAAGGTAAAGCGTGCCGGTGCCCGAGGCGCGCGTCGCCAGGATGTCCGTCTTGCCGTCGCCGTTGAAATCGCCGAGCGTGACGGTATAGGCCGACAAGTTGGGCGGGGTGGATGTCGCGACCGCCGGGTTGCAGAAATAATTGATCGAATTCGGCGATCCTTGGGCGTAGACGTCGGTGCAGCCGTCGCCGTCGAAATCGCCCTCCGACAGGGTCAGCAGCGCAAGGCCGCCATGCCCGCCATCTTGCGTGAAGCTCCCGGTGCCGGTCCCGAGGAACGCGTAGCTGGTGGAGCCGCCCGATATGCCCTGGCTGAAATAATCGCTGCGTCCATCGCCGTTGAAGTCTCCGGCCATGGCGAATCGCAATCCGCTGTCGGTGGTAACGGTATACCCCGACAATGCCGTGCCGGTATTTCCGGCAACGACATAATAGAAGGTGTGGTAGTGTTCCGGCTCTCCGAGCAGATATCCGGCCGTCTGGAAGAAGAACATGTCGGACAGGCCGTTCGGCTCGATGTCGAAAGACTGGGCCGATTTGATCGTGCACTGGTCCGCATCGGCGCCGGGCGCCGAAAGCGCCATTGACGACAGCGTGAAGCCGGCGCTCAACGTGCCGAAATAGATGCGGTCCGCGCTCGTATCCAGACAATCGCTGTTGATCATCACATCGGTGAGGCCGTCGCCGTTGAAATCTCCCGGGTAGAGAAGCAAGCTGCCCTGGGCGGTTCCATTCGACGCGCCCGTCAGCGTGAGCTGTCCGGTGCCGCCCTGCCAGCCGAACGTCGTGGGCGCGAGGCATGTCGTCCCGGCGGAATCGCACTGCGTGACCGACGTCAGCCGCGAATGCGTGACCGCAGTGCCGGCGCGATAGGCAAGCTGGTAATCGTAGACGACATTCGCGCCCTGATAGGTCTTGATGTGCGTGAGCAGCACCGTCGTCTGTTGCAGCGACCCGGCCTGATAGGCCGGCGTGATGTCGGATCGCGCCGTGTAGGTGAAGCGCACGGAATTGTACGGCGTCAGGCTCGCGCCCGTGTTGCCGGTGTAGTCTATCCGCGCCGGATAGGCTTGGCCGTTGGTCGTGTCGTTGGTGTAGGTGACGGCGAGATAGTTGCCCTTGGTGTCCGTCATCTTGTCGAGACACCAGGCACGCGCGGTCGTCGTCCCAACCGCCAGGAGCCGCGAATCGGTCGTGTTGCCGAATTCCAGCAACTGGCCGGATTTCAGGTGCACTTCGAACCAGGCCGGGCCGCTTCCCGCCGTGCCATGGGCGATGATCTTGGCAAAGCTGTCGATCTCGGTACGATATTGGCTGCCATCGGCGCCGTAGGTCCCGCTGGTCAGGATCAGGCGCTGCCCGTCGAGACAGAAGCGGTCGCTGCCGTTGAAATTGACGCCACCATGGATCGCATCCTGCTGAACGGTGCGCGGACACCGGTCGATCTCGGATAGACCGCCGAGCGACCACTGCCATCCGACGATCCCATCGGTGCCCTGGCTCGAATAGTCCAGCGACAGCGACGGCGCCATACCGGCCGTGCCGGGCGGCACGATGATCGGGACGGAATAGGTCGCCGCGCCCGTCGCGCCCACCGCGAACTGCCCAGGAACCGTCATCGCCGGCGCCGCGGCGCCGGCAGCCTGACAACAGAGGAAAACGCCCAAAAAAAGCGACAGGCTTAGCAGGACGCATCGACTGCCGCGTTCCGCCGGCGCAACCCGCGGCGCCGGGTCCAGCCTCTTCGCGGCTCCTCGCGATCCTGGCGCCCGGACCAGTCGTGTCCGGTTCGCGAACGCGCACGACACGGCGTCGAGGACGCCCGCGAAAGCAGCAAACATGAGACGCCCCAGATACCGACAGCGATCACACTTTGCTCAATACAAACGCGAGCCACGGACCACTATTCCAGCCGAATGCTTTGGGGGTCAAGCGGCTTAATTTGTCTTACAGATCGAAAATCGATGGAAGCGGATAAACAAACGGCGCCAAATGCCTATCCGTATGCGGACACGCCCAGATGGTCCTGCACGAGCCCCGCCGCGAGCGGGCATGCAGAAAAACCTGCTCGGCAACCCGCCGATCCGACTTTCGGATACCTGCGACGGTTCGGCAGGCCGGGCGCGTTTTCCACCTCGAAGGCGGCTGAAACGCCGCCGCCGAATACGATGAGCATATGGAAAAAGGACGGCCCAGTTTTTCACTGGGCCGCCGTCAATTATTTCGGTTCGTGTTTTGCGAAGCCCAACCTGCCGCCACGAGGCGTGACTTGCGCATTCAATTTCTATCGTCGGACACAACGTCGAAGGCGAAACTGATCCGATGCTCGCGACTGCCTGTCGCAATGGTGCGGTGATGATAGTGAGACGGCGCCATCAGCAGCGTTCCGTCTTTCGGCGCATATCGCCAAGTTTCTATTCGGGCGGCCGACAGTTCGGCGACCGAAGACGGCGGACCGAACTGGATGCAGCCCTTTCCTTCGCCCTCCTCCGACAGCGAAGACGGGATCGCGACGTAATAGACGCCGCTCAGCCATCCCCCGGGATGGGTGTGCCACTCCTCGAATTCCCCGAGGCGCTGGATCAGCCCCCAGGGCCTCAGATGCGCGCGACGCGGCATCGCCCGTATCCACGGATCGGACTCGCCGTCTGGCGTTTGGGCGATTGCCGATGCGTAGGTATCGACTTCGTTCTGGATCGCAGAGAGCAGCGCCCGCACGAGCTCCGGTCGCGAGCCGTTCATGAGATGATGGACGCGCGTACTGCCCCGGTTTGCTTCTTCGTCCTGCGGAAAATCGCTCAAGGGGAACGGGTTGGTGAGCAATTCACGCGCAAATTCCGCATTGAACTCGCCGATGGCGGGAAATCCGGCGGGGGGCGTCAGCGGCGCGCAACGCACGCGTCGCCGGTCGAAGAGGAGCCCCGCCGCATCCTCCATTGCGCCGCAAAGCGCGAACGCCCTTCCCAGGTCCAGCAGCAGCTGCGCATGATCGACGCCTCTGGCGGCAAGGTCCTTGCAGAGCGCAAGCAATTCCGCGGCACGGCCGGACTTGCGCAACAGCTTGCACAGTTTCGAACACGCACGGGCGTGGCGGGGATTGCGCGCCAGAACCGCGCGGTATTCCGCTTCCGCCTCGGCGATCCGATTCATCGCCGCCAGAGCGCTGGCGCGCTGGTTGCGGATTTCCGCCTCAAGCGGTAGTGCGCCGATCTCGCCGCAAGGAGCAAAGACCTCGAGAGCTTCGGCGTGCCGGCCGAGCATATTGTATGCCCGCGCCAAACAAACGCGAATATCCGTCAGCGACGGCTGGCATTGCAGAGCCGCTTCAAACGCCTGCGCGGCCCGGGCGAAATCGAACCGGTCGAGAAAAATATTGCCCAGCTTGGCGTACGGCATCGCCCGCGCGGGCGTCGCCCTTATTGCTTGTTCGAGAAGAGGAATGGTCGCAGAGGGCGCGCCTAGATTTGCGCAGCTTGCATCCGACCAGACGATCGGAGCACCGGAAACCGCCCGTTGCAGATCGCTTCCGCCTTTTGTCTTATGAAACGGTTTCACCATCCGCGCCGCTGCCCGGGAACAGCTCCGACTCGCTCGCCTTAAGACATCTCAACGACGGCTTGGACCATGCGGCACGCCGCAGCTGGACTTCGCCGACGGATGGCTTGTCCTCGGAATTTTTCGTGCGAAGACGATCGACGCTCATGCGTACACCATGGTGGAACCCGGATATCGGAGGTAAGGCTATCCGAAGCATATAGCAATGGGACGATGGCTTAACATCGAACCGTTCCACGGCAACGGGACGCGGCAGAAGCAACCGCCGCTGCCGCTTCGCCGAATGTGGTAATATATTACCGCTTGCTGAACTGGAACGAGCGGCGCGCCTTGGGACGGCCGTACTTCTTGCGCTCGACCGCGCGCGGATCGCGGGTGAGGAAGCCGCCCGGCTTCAGCGCCGCGCGCAGCGTCGGCTCATAGCGCACCAGCGCGCGGCTGATGCCGTGGCGCACCGCGCCGGCCTGGCCGGAGAGACCGCCGCCCGTGACCGTCACCACAACGTCGAACTGGCCGTCGCGCTGGGTCGCGATCAGCGGCTGGCGCAGGATCATGCGCAGCACCGGGCGCGCGAAATAGACCTTCTCGTCGCGGCCGTTCACCGTGATGCTGCCGCGGCCCGGCTTGATCCACACGCGCGCCACGGCGTTCTTGCGGCGGCCGGTGGCATAGGCGCGGCCCTTGGAGTCGCGGTTGGACTTGGGCTGCTCGCCCGGCTCCGCCTTTTCCGGCACCTTGGCCTTGATCAGCGTGGATTTGAGTTCGCCGAAGCTCTTGACGTCTTCCGCCATGGCTTAGCCCGCCTTCTTGTAGTTCGTGTTCTTGGGATTCATCTTCGCGACATCGACCACTTCGGGCTTTTGTGCCTCATGCTCGTGCGTCGGACCCGGGAAGACGCGCAGATTGGCGAGCTGGCGCCGGCCCAGCGGCCCGCGCGGCAGCATCCGCTCCACCGCCTTGTGCAGCACGCGCTCGGGGAATTTGCCGCGCATGATCTGGCCGGCGGTGCGTTCCTTGATGCCGCCGATATAGCCGGTGTGGTGGTAGTAGGTCTTGTCCTTCAGCTTGTTGCCGGTCAGCACGACCTTGGCCGCGTTGATCACCACGACGTTGTCGCCGCAATCCATGTGCGGGGTGAAGGTCGTCTTGTGCTTGCCGCGAAGACGCAGTGCGATGATCGAGGCAAGCCGGCCGACGACGAGCCCTTCGGCATCGACGAGGATCCACTTCTTCTCGATCTCGGACGCCTTGGCCGAGTAGGTTTTCATGAGGATGACCTGTCAGGAAAATCGGTTCAGGGCGCGGGCTATACGTGCCGCCGCGCCGCCGGTCAAGGGAAAACCGCTCCATTGCTGCGTTTCCCGCTTATGGTATCATGTTACCGCAGCCGGCGGCCGCCCGCCCGGGGGAAGGCCCAAATCGGCCGGCGCGGGATGGGCCGGATCGGATCGCCCTGCGATCCCTCGAAGCCGCGGCATGCGCCGGCGCGATGGGCATCGGACATGAAAAGGCCCGGCGAGGGGGTGGGGCCGGGCCTTTTCGCGCGATAGGTTCGGGGGGGCTTACCAGTCGCGTTTGATGTTGAAATAGTCGTACGAGCTCTCGCGGATCTTGCCGAAATCGCCGTCGTTCTTGGTCAGGTCTTCGAGGCGATAGGCCGGTGCCGCGGAGATCACGTCGCCCGCGACCGGGACGACATAGCCGCCCTTGTCCTTGCTGTAGTCCAGCATCGACCAGGGCACGGGGAAGAACTTCTCGCCCAGGCCGAGGACGCCGCCGGCGCCGAGCGCCGCGAACATGATCTTGTCGGACTTCTTGTCGAGGACGATATCCTCGACCACGCCGATCTTGTCGCCGGACTGGTCGTAGACCGACGTTCCCTTGATCTTGGACGCCAGTATCGCGGAGGTGTGACCGCTCGCGGTTGTCATGTAGAGTCTCCCTTGGATGCAGTCTCAGAACGCCCTCTTTCCGCCTTCGTTCCGGGATTGCCGCGCTTATCGATTTTTGAGTTGGGTTCCAGGATGAAAATGCCGCTCGCAGCCCTCGCCTTCCTTGTCGCCTTGACCGGCGCCGGCAGCGCCGCGCCGGGGCCGCTCGCGGGCTTCGTCAGCGACAAATCGAAGGACTATTTCGGCTATTTCCTGCCGGCATCGCCGGTCCGCGTCGGCAAGTGGTCGCTGCGCAACGTCTTCATCGCGCCGCCGGACGACCTCAAGACGTTCGAGTCGGGCAAGTCCGACAAGGCGTTCGGCGGCGTGATGGCGGAGTTCGAGGATGACGCCAGCCCACTCAAGACCGGCGAGGACGGCAATCCGCATCATACCGGACAGATCCGCGTTCTGCCCCTGGCCTACGCGGTCGGGCATGGCCGTCTGCGCTTTGTCGGAACCGACAAGACGCTCGGAACCGTCGCCTTCGACGGAACCTTCAGCGCCGATTTCTTCAGGAAGCCGGCGCCCGGCGTGCCGCATCCCGATGGCCGTCCGGTGCTGAAGGGCAAGCTGACGATCGCAGCCCGCAGCTTCGATACGGCCTTCACCTGGTTCGGCGGAGACTGACCATGAATGCGATGTCGGAAGTTCCACTCGTTGTCGCGGCGCATGACGGCGCCGTCCTGCGCCTGACGCTCAACCGCGCCGGCGCGCGCAACGCGCTCAGCCAGGGCCTGATGGCGGCGCTCCAGGACGGGCTCGACGCGGCCGCCGCCGACGCATCCGTCCGCGCCATCGTGATCGCGGCGGACGGTCCGGTCTTCTCCGCCGGCCATGATCTGAAGGAGATGACGGCGCGCCGTTCCGATGCCGACAAGGGCAAGGCCTATTGCGCGGCGCGGTTCGCGCAGTGCTCGGGGCTGATGCAATCCATCGTGCGCCATCCCAAGCCGGTGATCGCGCAGGGCCAGGGCATCGCCACGGCGGCCGGCTGCCAGCTGGTGGCGAGCTGCGATCTGGCCGTCGCCTCGTCCGCCGCGCGCTTCGCCACGCCGGGCGTGAATATCGGCCTGTGCTGCTCGACGCCGATGG